>CAISYO010000085.1 GCA_903889745.1 uncultured Bacteroidota bacterium
AAAGCGATCGATAATGTGTTGCATGTTTTAAAAATTTATGCAAATATAGGAAATTTGAGTTCTAATAGAATAGTTAATAAAATTCACTCATAAATTGCCTAAAAAAAGTATTCTGATTTAGTCTCAAAAAGATTTTGGTCTCAAAATTTCGAAGACATGTCTTCAATTGCAATAAAAGCATTTCTAATGATGTTTTTTTTATTTTCCATAAATTTTTCCATTCAAAAAAACCTTTCAAATTTCCTATATTTGCATAAATTTTTAAATCATGCAACACATAATCGATCGCTTTGTAAGCTACGTAACTATAGATACCGAATCAGATGCGAGTTCAAACACAACTCCCAGCACTAAAAAACAATTAGACCTAGCTAATCTTTTGGTGAAAGAACTAAAACAAATAGGCCTCACCGAAGTAACCATTGACAAAAATGGATACGTAATGGCTACGCTTGAAAGCAATGTAAAACAAAAAGTGCCTACTATTGGTTTTATTTCACATTATGATACTACGCCCGATTTTACTGGTGCCAATGTAAAACCACAAATTGTAACCAACTACGATGGTGGCGACATTATTTTGAATAAAAAACAAAACATTGTTTTATCGCCTGCTTATTTCAAAGATTTATTGCAATATAAAGGACAAACTTTAATTACAACCGATGGCACTACCCTATTGGGCGCCGATGATAAAGCCGGAATTACCGAAATCGTATCGGCGATGGAATATCTAATTCAACATCCTGAAATCAAGCACGGAAAAATTCGCGTGGGATTTACGCCTGATGAAGAAATTGGAAGGGGTGCCCATAAATTTGATGTAGAACAGTTTGGTTGCGAATGGGCTTATACTATGGATGGTAGCCAAATAGGCGAACTAGAATATGAAAACTTTAATGCCGCTGGAGCTAAAATTACCTTCAAAGGAAAAAGTGTGCATCCGGGATATGCAAAAGGTAAAATGATCAACTCCATGCTGTTGGCCAACCAATTCATTTCGAAATTACCTAAAAACGAAATTCCTGAAAAAACCAGAGGATATGAAGGTTTTTATCATGTGGTAGGCATTACTGGAAGTATTGAAGAAACAGTGGTTGAACTCATCATCAGAGATCACAACGCTAAAAAGTTTAAAGACCGAAAAGAGTTTGTGCAAGAATTGGCCATCAAATTCAATAAGAAATGGAAAAAACAATTTGGTGACGAAATTGTCATTGCCGAAGTGAAAGACCAATACTACAACATGAAAGAAAAAGTAAAACCTGTTTTTCATATTGTAGAAATCGCAGAAAAAGCCATGAAAGAATTAGGCATTAAACCATTAATTAAACCGATTCGTGGAGGAACTGATGGTTGCCAATTATCTTATAAAGGATTGCCATGTCCAAATATCTTTGCTGGCGGACACAATTTTCACGGAAAATATGAATATGTTCCGGTGGAAAACATGGTAAAAGCTACCGAAGTCATCGTAAAAATTGCAGAACTTACCGCAAAAAAATAAACAATATAACTCCATAATTTCAAAAATAATATGTTATTATCAACCGTTAAAAAAAGTAGTTTCGTTCTTTTACTAGTACTTTCAATCGCTAGTTTTGGACAAGAGAAACATTTAAAAAACATCAAGCAACTTACCTTTGGTGGTGATAATGCCGAGGCTTATTTTAGTCCGAAAGGCGATAAATTAACGCTTCAAGTAACTAATAAAGCTTTTGGTGTTTCGTGTGACCAAATTTTCATGTTGGACCTACAAGCGCAAGAATTCAACGAAAAAAGCTTGCAACTCGTTTCTACCGGAAAAGGAAGAACTACTTGTTCATATTACATGCCCGATGGAAAACACATTTTATATGCTTCAACCCATGCGGCAGATCATGCGTGCCCTGCTCCACCAAAAACTATTGACGGTAAATATTTGTGGGCTATTTATCCAGAATTTGATATTTACATCGCCGATTTAAACGGAAACATTACCAAGCAATTAACCAACAGTCCAGGCTATGATGCCGAAGCAGTAGTTTCGCCCGACGGTAAAAAAATTGCCTTCACTAGTATTAGAAGTGGCGATTTAGAATTGTATACGATGGATATCGATGGGAGCAATTTAAAACAAATTACAACTGGTTTAGGCTATGATGGCGGATGTTTCTTTTCGCACGATAGTAAAAAATTAGTATTCCGTTCGTCTCGACCAAAAACAGAGGAAGCTATTAAAGAATACAAAGATTTATTGGCGCAAAACTTAGTGGCACCTTCTGAAATGGAGATTTATACGTGCAACATTGACGGTTCTAATTTAAAGCAAATCACTAATTTAGGAAAAGCCAATTGGGCGCCGTTCTTTCATCCATCAGACCAAAAAATCATCTTTTCTTCCAATCATCATTCAACACGTGGATACGATTTTCAGTTATACATGATTGATTTGAATGGCGAAAACTTAGAACAAATTACTTACCAAAGTGAATTCAATGCGTTTCCAATGTTTTCACCTGACGGAAAAAAATTAGTATTTTCGAGCAATAGAATGCAAAGCAAACCGAGAGAAACCAACGTATTCATTGCTGATTGGGTGGAAGGCGACAAAGCTGAACTAGCACAACCAAAATCCTTGAAAAAACACATTACTTATTTATCTTCTGATGAATTACAAGGCCGTTTAACGGGTTCTGCAGGAGAAAAGAAAGCAGCCGATTATATTGCAAGCCAATTCAAAGCTTTGGGTTTAAAACCGTATGCCAACAACAGTTATTTTCAAACGTTTAACTACAAAGTAAAATTGAACCCACACGCTACCGATGGTTCGGGCGATAAAGTAAACAACGGAACAAACGTAATAGGATTTTTAGACAATAAAGCGGCAAAAACGATTGTCATTGGAGCGCATTATGACCATTTAGGGTTAAACGAACACAACCATTCGACTAAACCGAATTCGCACGGAGAAATTCACAACGGAGCCGATGACAATGCTTCAGGTGTGGCAGGTGTGTTAGAATTGGCACGCATGTATGCACAAAACGCTACCAAAGAAAATGTAAACTATATTTTTGCGTTATTCTCTGGAGAAGAAGACGGATTAATTGGTTCAAAACACATGGCCGAAACCTTAAAATCAGTACATCCAAATGTGGTTACGATGATTAATATGGACATGATAGGCCGATTAGACAAAGACAAAAGTTTAGTAGTTGGTGGCGTAGGAACAGCACCCGATTTTTCTGCGATTGTAACCAAAAACAAACCCGCTGGTTTTAATGTAACATTAGACAATACAGGGCAAGGCCCATCGGATCATACGTCGTTTTATTTAAAAGACATACCGGTGTTGTATTTCTTTACCGGAACGCACAACGATTACCACAAACCGAGTGACGACGAAGACAAAATCAATTATTATGGTGTGCGCAATATTGTAGACTATGTATTTAGAGTAGCAAATGAAGTAGCAACTATAGACAACATTACCTTTACTAAAACCGCTATGAATGCTGAAAAAGTAGTACCTAAATACAAAGTAACGCTTGGCATTATGCCCGATTATAGCGACCACGGCGACGGCTTACACATTGATGGCGTAACCGATAACCGCCCAGCCCACGCAGCAGGTATTATAGCCGGTGACGTGCTAGTAAAAATAGGCGATTGCGAGATCAAAGAAGTGTACAGCTACATGGATTGCTTGGCAAAACTTAGCGTAGGCGATGTCAAAGAAGTAAAAGTATTGAGAGAAGGCAAACCGATGACCTTTACCGTGAAGTTTTAAAGAACAATAACATACAACCTAAAAAAATGATCCTCAACATATTGAGGATTTTTTTTGTGTAAAAAATGCAATAAGTTAAAAAAAGGTATTATTGATTAAAATATTTTTTATTTTTGATAGTATTAAAAAACTCGACAATGATTGAGTAAAGCCATGCGTAAATGGACAGGTTTGCTCAACTAAATAGCCAAAAACTGAGTATATATTCAAGTTACCAGCAATTTCACCTAAAAATCGTAAATTCAGAAACTTAACACAACAGAAAATATAAAATGAAAATATTCATATCTCATTCATCAAAAAACAAATTTTACGGAGACAAATTAGTTGATTTATTAAGAAATGTAGGTGTGAAAGAGAATCAATTAATTTATACCAGCAACACAGCTTATGGAATTCCAGTTGGTCAAAATATATTCAACTGGTTAAAATCTCAAATCACTGAAAAACCATTTGTAATATATCTATTATCGGAAGAATATTATCAAAGTATTGCTTGCCTAAATGAGATGGGTGCAGCTTGGATTATTGAAAATAAACACGCAGCAATTTTTACTCCAAATTTTAATTTGTCAAGTAAAGAATTTCAAAGCGGTGCATTAGACCCTAGAGAAATAGGATTTTATATTAGTGATGAAGAAAGAATATTATCATTTTTACAATTAATTTCAGAAGACTTTGAAATTTCAAAAAGCCATATTATAATTTCTCAAAGCATAAAAAAGTTTACTACAGAAATTAATAATTATAAAACAGAAATAATCAAACCTTTTAAAATTGATGTCCCCCGCTCCCGCGCGAATCCTTTCGCGTGGTAATTGTATAAAAAGATATATTTTTTTATATTTGGGTTAGTCTTTAAGCAAAAGTATAAATGAGCAGAAATTATAAGTTTCATAATTCAGAAGGTTTGTATTTTGTTAGCTTTGCAGTTGTGGGCTGGTTAGATGTTTTTACAAGAAATGAGTATAAAGATTTAATTGTAGAAAGTCTTCAATTTTGTCAGCAAACAAAAGGCATGGAAATTCATGCTTGGTGCATAATGACAAACCATGTCCATTTAATTTTTAGAAGTATAGAAAACCAAAAGCCAGAATTATTATTAGGGGACTTTAAAAGGTTTACGAGCCGAAGCATAATCAAAGCTATTCAAGAAAATTCAAGAGAAAGTAGAAAAGAATTTTTATTGGATTATTTTAAAAAAGAAGCTGAGAAGAGTTCTAATACTACCAATTATCAGTTTTGGAGACATGATAACAAACCAATAGAATTATGGAGTAATGAAGTAATTCAACAAAAAATTGAATATATTCACAACAATCCTGTTGAAGAAGGAATTGTGTTTAGACCTGAAGATTACAAATATAGCAGTGCTTCAGATTATGCAGGAGAAAAAGGATTATTAGATAGTGTTTATGTTTTTCAGTATTTTAAATTGTAAAACCACGCGAAAGGATTCGCGCGGGAGCGGGGGATAGCGTGGATTTACAATCCGTGCCCATAAACAAAAGTAAAGGGGTTTTGTTCGGTATTCCTTCGATACTTGTTCGATAGGGCTTCGGTAAAAGTGGTGTTTTATCGAAGAACCATCGAAGGAAGTACGAACAAAGTACGAACAAAACAGTCTACATAAGACACA
>CAISYO010000086.1 GCA_903889745.1 uncultured Bacteroidota bacterium
AACATTGGGGTGTGTACATTTTTCAATTTGTTTATTTTGAAAGATTAATTTTTTGGTATATTTACACAGGTTTAACTAAAATTTAATAACTATGAAAAAAATTTTACTTTCAATTGCAGTTGTATTGGCTGCAGCAACAACAAACGCGCAGGTAACTGCTTATTCTGCTTCTGATTCTACTGACTTCGCTGCTTGGGCAATCGTAGACGCGGATCAGGATGGTTTTAACTGGTCGGGAATTAGTTTAGCTAGTTTTGCAGCGCAAGGAGATGCGTTTGCTTCTTACTCTTATGATAACGCAACTTCTGCAGCTTTAACTCCAGACAACTGGGCAGTTACGCCAGCAATCAATTTGACAGGTCAAACAACAGCGACTTTATCTTGGGTTCGTGCGGCTGTAGATCCATCATGGTTGGCTGAAAACTATTCTGTTTATGTCGTTCAAGCTACTCCAGCAACATTGGTTGCAACATTGGTTGCAGCAACTCCAGTTTACACAGAAACGATAGCTGCAGCAGGACTTTTGGGTCGTTACGTGGATATTTCTTCTGTTGCAAACATGAATAATGTTTACGTTGCTTTCAGACACCACAATTGCACAGACAATTTTGCATTCATCATTGATGATGTGAAAATTACAAACGTTGCAGGAGTAGAAGAAAATTCAATGGAAGTTTCTGTTTACCCTAACCCAGCAACAGATGTATTAAACATCCAATTGGCTGAAAATGCTTCTTCTGTTTCTGTTTTAGGAATGGATGGAAAAGTAATTTCAACACAAGTTGTTAATGCAAATACTGCAACAGTGAATGTTTCTAACTTAGTTTCTGGTGTATACTTCTACGAAGTTGTTGCTGAAAATGGAACTATCGTTCGTAACACATTTGTTAAAAAATAAGTAAGAATTTCTTACGACTTGAAACGGAATCAGTAATGGTTCCGTTTTTTTTGTTTTGGCCTTATTGGATGGCGTTCAAACAAAATTAGATTAACTTTCCCAGTACAGAAGGGTGACGTTGCTAATTTGTCACATTTACTAATTGCAATTAACCCGTAAATCACCAAAAAAAGGGTAGTATAAAAACAATATTTTTTTAAAAAAAAATCCCAGCAAGAATGATTTGCTGGGATAAATATCTGATTCCATTTAATATCAGTCTGATTGTTTAAGACCTATTGAATTTTGTATTAATTTTTGACAACTTTTCGGATTTCAAGTACATTTTGGTTGGAATCCAAACCTTGGAATAGGTATAATCCAGAAGTCACTTCAAATGGGATTTCTAAATTGTTTGAAATATTATTAACGATTGAAAATACAATTTTCCCGGAAAGATCTAATACTTGTATTGATTTTATATTACTTTCTGCCGCAAAATTTATATTAATGTTTCCTTCATTTATCGGATTAGGGGAAATTGTAAAATGCCCTACTGATTCGGTTTCATTTATTGATAAAAATGAATTTGTGTATAATTCGTTTATTTCTTTAATACTCAAACATCTATTATAAATAATAAAATCATCAATTAATCCATTTGCAGAACCATGAATAGATCCAGTTGTATGTGAATGTTCTCCGATTGAAACATAATCGATTGAAGTAATAAAATCACCAGTTTGATCAAATTCTTGAAAACCGATTAAACCACCATCAATGTAGAAATAAATTCTATTGTCACATTTCATTCCCAGATAATGATGCCATTCGGAAAAAGCGGGAGAAGGTGTTGAAATTGAGACAGATGAAGCATTTGTATTAATGCTGCTTCTTACCGAAAATACTGCTTGATTGTTCACCGTGCTAGGAACTAGTACAATAGTCGATTGCGCAGTGAAAGTGGCATTATCGTCTCGTTGCTGAAATAAAACATTTTGAAACTCTGAGCCTCCTCCTTGACCCTCCATTTTCATCCATCCGGATATAGCAAAACTATTAGTTGTTATTAAAGGTAAATTATTATTTAATATGATTTTATCTCCATTGCCATTGAATACAGCTCCGTTTTGATTATTACCGAATCGATCCATACCAAAGCCTGAAATACTTGGAATTGAAGAGATACTATTTGTACTGTTATCAAAACAATTATTTGAAAATGGTAAATGAATGACTAATCCATTTGTACTGATTTGCGCATGTGCTATAATTGGAAATAAGAAAATTAAAAAAAGGTTTTTCATAATTAGAATTTTAAGTTGAAAGTAAGGTTATTAAGCTAATACTATTTTATAGTTGCTAAATATAAGTAGATTCAACAACTAAATGAAAGTTGTTAATGCAAATACTGCAACAGTGAATGTTTCTAACTTAGTTTCTGGTGTATACTTCTACGAAGTAGTAGCTGAAAATGGAACTATCGTTCGTAACACATTTGTTAAAAAATAAGTAAGAATTTCTTACGCCTTGAAACGGAATCAGAAATGGTTCCGTTTTTTTGTGCGTATACTTTTGTTCCCAAAAAGTAGTTTGGATATTTCAAGACTAAACATAAGGCACAAAAAAAATCCCCAATCGGAGCTTTTTTGATATCTTTTTTGGTAATCTTAAATGGTTCTTCCCGGATAAACTTTCAGCGCTTCTTCTAGACAAATTACTGCTTTCTTCAACGATTCTTGGTTCAAAACATATGCAATTCTTGCTTCTTGCATGCCTGCGCC
>CAISYO010000087.1 GCA_903889745.1 uncultured Bacteroidota bacterium
ATTTTAAATTTTAAAAGTAATCACCGGACGTTTTGCGTGATTTACTAAATCTTCGCTGATACTTCCGTTAAAGAAATGTGATAATCCTTTTCTTCCATGTGTGCTCATTCCAATTAAGTTTGCATCAATGCTTTTTGCAAAGTGTAAAATTCCTTTTTCAACATTAACATCATTATAAATATGTGTAGAAACATTAGAGTTGTCTACACCAGTAAGAAATTCAGTCATTATTTGTTGAGCAACTTTAGTAGATTTAAAATTGTTTGGCGTATTAATATTTACTAAATGTAAATGGGCGCCAAATCCTTTTGCAAATGCGAATGCTTTTTCAAATGGTTTTTTTGCTTCGTCTGAAAAATCAGAGGCAAAAACAAATTTTTGAGCACTAAAAGGAACTTCATCTCTTTTAATTACTAATACAGGAATATCAGAATTTCTAACTACTTTTTCAGTATTTGAACCGATAAACATTTCTTGAAAACCACTAGCACCATGTGAACCCATAATTATCAAATCGACATTATGTGCTTTAGCGTTTTTAACAATGCCATCAAAAGCCATTTCAAATTGAATAATTTTCGAAATTTTAACATCATCAAGATAATCAGCATCCATTAAAGAATCTAATTTATTAATTGCAGCATTTTTAAACAACATAAGTTCTGGTATTTCATGTGCAGTGGACAATGCATCATTGCCAGATGTTGGGAGTTCTAACATGTGAACTAAAAAAATTTCACCATCATTCTTTTTTGCCATTTGCGCAGCGACTTTTAAAGCATATTCAGCATGTTTAGAAAAATCTGTGGGGACTAAAATTCGTTTCATAATATTGTTTTAGGTTATTGAATCGATTGTGATTTACTCACAATATAAAGGTACAGAAAATATGTGAATTAGCAATATTTTTTTAATTCAAAATTAATTTATATATTTGCCAAGTTATTTGGAAATAAATGAATAATGAGGCACGCATAGCGTGCCTCTTTTTATAAAGAATATGACGTTTAAAAACAAAGTTCAAGAGTTATTAGATGTTGCGTTAGCAGAACGTCCTGAGTTGTTTTTGGTCGATTTATCAATCAATGATGCTAATAAAATAAGCATTAATTTAGATGGTGATCAGGGAGTAAATCTTCAAGATTGTATAGATATTAGTAGATCAATAGAAAATAACTTAGACAGAGAGGAACAAGATTTTTCTCTTGAAGTAGCATCGGCTGGCGTTTCAAGTCCGTTAAAGTTTGTAAGACAATATAAAAAAAATATTGGCAGAACACTAAAGGTAAAAACAAATTCTTCGGAAGAAATAGAAGCTAAATTAGTTGCTGCCGATGAAGATAAAATTACGTTAGAATGGCAAGCTAGAGAGCCAAAAAAAATAGGTAAAGGAAAAGAAACTGTTCAAAAGAAAGCTGAAATTCTTTACCAAAATATAAAAGAAGCAATTGTTATAGTATCATTTTAAAATAAAAAAGTTGACATGGAAAATATTGCATTAATAGACTCGTTTTCAGAATTTAAAGACGATAAACTCATCGATAGAGTTACACTAATGGCAATTTTAGAGGAAGTATTTAGAAATGCTTTAAAGAAAAAATACGGTTCAGACGATAATTTTGATATTATCATAAATCCTGATAAAGGAGATATGGAAATTTGGAGAAATCGTGTGGTGGTGGAAGACGGTGAAGTTGAAGATGAAAATTCAGAAATTTCTTTATCAGAAGCAAGAAAAATTGAGCCTGATTTTGAAGTTGGAGAAGACGTTTCCGAAGAAGTAAAATTATTCCAATTAGGAAGAAGAGCCATTTTAGCATTACGCCAAAATCTTATTTCTAAAATCCATGAACACGATAATACAAATCTTTATAAGCAATTTAAAGATATTATTGGTGACATTTATACCGCTGAAGTGCATCATGTTCGCCCAAAAGCAGTAATTTTGATGGATGATGATGGAAACGAAATTGTTTTACCAAAAGAAAAACAAATTCCAAATGATTATTTCAAAAAAGGTGATAACGTAAGAGGTGTTATTGAAAATGTGGAATTGAAAGGAAATAAACCACAAATCATAATGTCTAGAACAGCGCCAGATTTTCTTGAAAAATTATTTGAACAAGAAATTCCTGAAGTATTTGACGGATTAATCACGATTAAGAAAGTAGTTAGAATTCCAGGTGAAAAAGCAAAAGTAGCTGTAGATTCTTATGATGATAGAATTGACCCTGTTGGCGCTTGTGTAGGTATGAAAGGATCTCGTATTCATGGTATTGTTCGTGAATTAGGAAATGAAAATATTGATGTTATTAATTACACATCAAATCCGCAATTGTATATTACAAGAGCTTTAAGTCCGGCAAAAGTTTCTTCAGTTAAAATTAACGAAGAAGCAAAAACGGCAGAAGTTTTCTTAAAAATAGAAGAGGTTTCAAAAGCAATTGGTCGTGGTGGAAACAACATTAAATTAGCTAGTTTATTAACGGGTTATGAAATTGACGTAATAAGAGAAGGAATTGCTGAAGAAGAAGATGATGTTGAATTAAGAGAGTTTTCTGATGAAATCGAAGAATGGGTAATTGAAGAGTTCGAAAAAATTGGGTTAGATACTGCAAGAAGTGTTTTAAAACAAGAAGTTGCTGATTTAGTGAGAAGAACTGATCTTGAAGAAGAAACAATTATAGATGTAATGAATGTTCTTAAAGAAGAACTTGAAGGATAATTGTATATTTGTACACAGCACAACAAAAAGAAGAATTTTTTAAAAAGATTATATGTCTGAAGAAAGAGTAATAAGAATAAACAAGGTTTTAAGGGAGTTAAATATTTCTCTTGATAGAGCTGTGGATTATTTAAAAGACAAAGGTCACGAGATCGAGTCTAGTCCAAATGCTAAAATATCACAAGAGGAGTACAAGGTCTTATGTGGTCAATTTTCTGCCGACAAAGGGAATAAGGTTGCCTCTCTTGAAGTGAGCGAAGAAAAGAGAAAAGAGAAAGAGGCGCTTAAACGCCAACTTGAAAAAGAACAAGAGGCAAAACGTTTGCAAGATGAAGAACGCCAAAGACAAGAAGTTATTAAAGCTAAAGCTAATGTAACAGCACCAAAATCGGTTGGCAAAATAGAATTAGACCCTAAAAAACAAGTTGTTGCATCTGAAACTCCAGAAGCTGAACAAAAAGAAAATACAGTAGCGGCTAAGGCTTCTACCAAAACCAAAACTAAAGATCAAAATATTCAAGCAGCTTCAGAGGTAATTAAAAAACCACAAACTGAGAAATCTTTAAAAGAAGATAAGTCTTCGGAAGATACAACTGAAGAGGAAGTTAAAATTGAAACACAATATCACAAACTTTCTGGCGCAACTTTCACAGGTCAAAAAATTGATTTAACACAATTTGATAAACCAAAAAAGAAAAAAGAAGAGTTTAAAAAGGATATTAAAAAGCCAGGAGCTCCACAAACACCTAATGCTGCTGGAGGAGCTAATGCAAACAATAAAAACAAACGAAAAAGAATCATAAAACCTGCTGGTCCTGGAGCTCCAGGAACAAATAATCAAGCGGGTGGTCCTAAAAAAGAGTTTGTAAAAGGTGGTGCAGCGGGAGGTTTCAATAAAGGTAAAAAACCAATTATTCAAAAGGTTGAACCTTCAGAAGAAGATGTAAAAAATCAAATCAAAGAGACCTTAGAACGTTTACAAGGAAAAGGGAATAAGTCTAAATCTGCAAAATACCGTAGAGATAAAAGAGATTCACACCGTCAACGTGTAGATGACGAATTACAGGCAATTGAAGAAGGAAGCAAAACGTTAAAAGTTACTGAGTTTGTAACTGTTGGAGAAGTTGCAACCATGATGGATGTACCTATTACAAAAGTAATCGGAACCTGTATGTCTCTTGGGATCATGGTTACCATGAATCAACGTTTGGATGCGGAAACATTATCTATTGTTGCAGATGAGTTTGGTTTTGAAGTAGAATTTATCACAACAGATATTGAAGAAGCAGCTGAAATCATTGCTGATAATCCTGAAGATTTAGTTCATAGAGCACCAATTGTTACTGTAATGGGACACGTAGATCACGGTAAAACATCATTATTAGATTACATTCGTAAAGCTAATGTAATTGCTGGTGAGTCAGGTGGAATTACACAACATATTGGAGCTTACGGAGTTATTTTAGAAGGTGGCGAAAAAATTACGTTTTTAGATACACCAGGTCACGAAGCCTTTACGGCGATGCGTGCTCGTGGAGCTCAAGTTACCGATATTGCAATTATCGTAATTGCTGCCGATGATGATATCATGCCTCAAACAAAAGAAGCAATTAGTCATGCACAAGCAGCTGGAGTTCCAATGATTTTTGCAATCAATAAAGTGGATAAGCCAAATGCAAATCCAGAGAAAATAAAAGAACAATTAGCAGGAATGAACTTGTTAGTTGAAGATTGGGGTGGAAAATATCAATCTCATGACATTTCAGCAAAACAAGGAACAGGTGTTCTAGAATTACTTGAAAAAGTATTATTAGAAGCAGAAGTTTTAGAATTAACAGCAAATCCAAAAAAACCTGCTCTAGGAACAGTTGTGGAAGCACAATTAGATAAAGGTAAAGGATATGTTTCTACTATATTAGTACAGGCAGGAACACTCCGCATTGGAGATTATGTGTTGGCTGGAAAAAATCATGGTAAAATTAGAGCCATGTTTGATGAAAGAGGACATCAAATTAAAGAAGCGGGGCCTTCTACGCCAGTATCAGTATTAGGTTTAGACGGTGCGCCAACTGCGGGAGATAAATTTAATGTGTATGAAGACGAAAGAGAAGCAAAACAAATTGCATCAAAACGTACACAATTACAACGCGAACAATCAGTTCGTACACAAAAACATATTACGTTGGCAGAAATTGGTCGTCGTATTGCTTTAGGTCAATTTAAAGAATTAAACATAATTCTTAAAGGAGACGTAGATGGTTCTGTTGAAGCATTATCGGATTCGTTCTCTAAATTATCTACCGAAGAAATTCAGATCAATATCATTCATAAAGGGGTAGGAGCAATTACTGAATCTGATGTATTATTGGCTTCTGCTTCTGATGCAATTATCATCGGATTTAACGTTCGTCCGCAAGGAAATGCAAAACAATTAGCTGATAAGGAAGAAATTGACATCCGTAACTATTCAATTATTTATGATGCAATTGATGATTTAAAAGATGCTATGGAAGGAATGTTATCTCCAGAGATGAAAGAAGAAATTACTGGAACGGCTGAAATTAGAGAAATCTTTAAAGTAACAAAAGTAGGTTCAATTGCTGGATGTATGGTAACTGATGGTAAGATCTTTAGAAACTCCAGAATACGTCTAATTAGAGAAGGTGTTGTAATCTACACGGGTGAATTAGCTACTTTAAAACGTTTTAAAGACGATGTAAAAGAAGTGGCAAAAGGATATGACTGTGGTATGCAGATTAAAAATTATAACGATATTAAAGAGTATGATTTAATTGAAGCATTCCAAGAAGTGGAAGTGAAGAAAAAATTAAAGTAATACAATTTAGAATTATAAATAAAAACGCCTTGCATTGCAAGGCGTTTTTATTTTTTAAACCTACTTATTTTGTAGGTTTTATAATTAATGCTGTGGGATATTTTTTCTTAATTTCAATCATTGCTTTTTCTACTTCAATACGAGTTTCAAAATTACCTATCCAAACTTTATAATTTGGATTTG
>CAISYO010000088.1 GCA_903889745.1 uncultured Bacteroidota bacterium
ACATTTGCTCATCCTTAGCCGGCCAGGTGCAGTTCATAAAATAGTTTTAAGGTTTTAAAAACAAAAATTATCTTTATGCTAAAATTAAACATATTATGGGAATAGAAGAGAAAATTAATGCGGATGTAAAAGCGTCAATGTTAGCAAAAAATGCAAAACGATTAGAGGCTGTAAGAGCAATAAAAGCGGCAATCTTATTATTAAAAACTTCTCCGGAAGGATTAACAGAAGAAAGTGCATCAAAGGCTATCCAAAAAGAATATAAAAAACGTAAGGAAACTGCAGAAATTTATCTTCTACAAAATAGAGCAGATTTGGCTGAAGATGAATTATCGCAAGCGTTGGTTATGGAAGAATATTTGCCAAAGCAGCTATCAGAAGAGGAACTAAAAACTATTATTAAAAATACGATCAGAGAACTAGGCGCTACGACATCTGCAGATATGGGTAAAGTTATGGGCGCTGCTAATAAAGTAATTGCAGGAAGAGCCGATGGCAAACTAGTATCCCAACTTGTAAAGGAACTATTAGGGTAACTTTTTGTTTGTAATTACTTTTAATAGTTATGTGTTTTTTAGTTTTAAAGTTGTAGCGTTAGCTTGTATAGTTGGCATAATAATAATATCGTTAATGTTTACATGTGCAGGTCGGGATGCCATCCAATAAATAGTTTCGGCAATATCTTCAGGTTTTAAAGGAACAATGTTTTCATACACTTTTTTTGCACGTTCTTCATCCCCATCAAAACGTACAACACTAAATTCTGTTTCTACCATGCCTGGATTTACAGATGATACTTTTATGCCATGCGGCAATAAATCAATACGCATACCTTTATTGAGCGCGTCAACAGCATGTTTGGTTGCGCAATACACATTTCCGTTTGCATAAACTTCTTTGCCTGCAATTGATCCCACATTTATAATATGTCCTTTTTTGTTTTGAATCATAATAGCTGCAATCTGTTTTGAAACATACAACAATCCTTTAATATTAGTATCAATCATTTGTTCCCAATGATTTAATTTGCCATCCTGAATGCTTGCTAAACCAGCTGCTAATCCTGCATTATTTACTAATACATCAATGTTTTTAAATTCAAGAGGTAAATTGCTTAACACAACTTCAACTTGTTTCGAATCTCTCACATCAAAACACAAATCAAGAACTTTAATTGAAAATTGATTTATTAAGTTGTTTTTTAAATCAGTTAATCTATCTTGTCTTCGTCCGGTAATTATTAAATTATAACCGTGTTTGGCAAATTCAAATGCAGTTGATTTTCCAATGCCCGATGTTGCTCCTGTAATTAATGCGATCATACTATTTTTTTAGATTGTGTAAAGATAAATATAAAACAGGAGTCGTTTATAAAAGTTTAAAGAGCTAAAATATGTTTAAAAATATTTAAGTATATTTATGCAGCTCTTTTTTTTAAATAAATAATAATGTTCTCTAATTCATTTATACCTACTATGTAATCTAGGGAAGTGAATTTGACTAAATATATATAATATGGCTTGTGGCACATGCTCTACTGGAGATGATAAAAATGGCGGAATCCCCGCTGGTTGTAACAATAACGGTTCGTGTGGAACCGGAGGAGGTTGTAATAAATTAAATGTGTTTGATTGGTTGGGAAATATGTGTTTGCCCGATGGACAAGCGCAATGCGATGTGGTTGAAATCAGATTTAAAAACTCTAGAAAGGAATTTTACAGAAATGTCAATAATTTAACCTTAAATGTTGGTGACATTGTTGCAACAGAAGCATCTCCTGGCCATGATATTGGCGTGGTTTCTATTACGGGTGAGTTAGTAAGA
>CAISYO010000089.1 GCA_903889745.1 uncultured Bacteroidota bacterium
ATCAAATATATGGAATTTTATGGAATCCGATTCCATAAAATTCCATTTGTTTAGCATTAATTTGCTGTTTTAGTTAAAGCTCAGTCACTTCGCCCTTCGTCAAGCTCAGGGCAAGAGTGCGAGGAACGAGCGTATCGAGGAGGGGTTTGCAGGTTCTCGATATAGCGCAAAGATGCAGCGCTTACTCGAACTGACAAGGGTTTCCGATTGTCACATCGAGCGCAGTCGAGATGTATTCGCGCTTATTGTTCTCGACCGCGCTCGAACTGACACTTAACGAGATGCGTTCACGCTTACTGTTTTCGACTCCGCTCGAACTGACAAACAAGATTTAATGTTTTTTTAGTCTATTTTATATGAGCTAATGGTATTATTTATGACGTTGAACATAAAACAAAAAGTTAAACACACTTTTTTATATAATAGGTAGGTATAATTGGAAGTAGTTAGCTAGCTATATTTTCCAGATTTTAGCAGCATTTCTGTTCAAGTAGGGCAGCGCATCCTTTAGCGAGATTGTGCTTACAAAAGATGGTAATGTATGTAAGACGTCACTAAACATGTTTTTTAATTGCTCATGCATATCTATTTTAGTGCTCGTAGTATTTACAAACACATCTGCTAGTGTATAGAGCACAATTCGTTTTTCTTCTAACGTCAGTTTTTGTATAATTTTTGAAACATAATTTAATAACCATATTTCATATTTTTCCGCTTCTTGTACTGTGCCATTTATAGTTAAATAAAATAATTTATAAGCCAAATAACGAATTTTTGGAAAGATATGTATTGGCGCTAAATCTTTAGACGAAAAATTATACGTTTCATATAATTTTATACCTAATTTCTTTGACTCTGATTTATCGTTATTCAAAAAATAATACCTAAACAATAAACAATTTCCAAAAACAAAGTCTTGTAATGATTTTACAGAGTGTTCTGGTTTTATTCCGAGCAAGTAATATTTTAAGCCAATTTCGTAATTAGGTATTATAAAAGTGGGATCAGCCATATATTCAAAAAAGGCTTCTCTCACTATTGGTAATTTGGAAAAATTTTTAAAGAATAGGTCGTTTTTGTTCGGATTTGTTTTTAGTGCTTTATAAAATTCTTCGCCAAGCGCTCCTTTTTTTTGTAATTCAAGGCTTCCATCAAATTGTTCTGAAAAATCATAAACTGATTTCAATTCGTTGTGATGAATACATGAGGTTAGTAAACTTAATGTACTCCTATTTTTGACATGTACTTTTCCATAAGACCATTCAAATATTGATAGTTCGTTTAAATGTTTTTCTAAACTATACCAATCTTTGTAATTACAAAACTTCGCTAAAATATCTAAGGTTTGTAAATAAGGGATGTGATCACTGCCCTCTAATAAAAAAAGTCGGTACAAGGTACTTTCTGATATTACAGGCAATCCTTTTAGCTCAAAAAGTTCACAAACCTTTCGGCAATCAGCCTTTGTGTAAATAGGAAATGCAATGGTTTCAATTACTTTCCAATACAAGCCTTGTTTTAAGTACGGCGATAATATGTATTTAGGTTTAGGCAAACTGTTATAAAATTAAAAAAATAATAAATATAGCTTCTAAATATTTATACTTGAACTAACATGAACTAACAATTGTGCAATAATTTTAAAAAGAGGTTAATCGTTTCTATTACCATATGTTCATTTAAAATGCAATTTAATTATAGCTCTAGCACCAATTTTAGATCATTTGAACTTGCAATAACTTGCAATTGTAGTATTTAAATATTATTGCAAATATTTAGCGATAAACTATTTTGCAAAT
>CAISYO010000090.1 GCA_903889745.1 uncultured Bacteroidota bacterium
CCTCTTGTCGTTTGTCATCCCAATACTTGATTGGAATTGATATTTTAAGCGAATTCCTACTTACAGGCGTACGCTTGTCAAATACGGCCATGTAAATTGTCCCTATTTTGGAATTACTCTTTGACTTTCTAATGTAGAAAAATTGATACATGTGATTATTTTCTTATTGAAAATGAGTTGTTTTTGTTTTGAAATTCGTTGCAGCCTACGCATACTTTAACACGAGTTTTACCTAATCGCTTTAATGCGTAGTACCTTTTTAATCCTTTTACAATCATCAAATCCTCATTTACTAGCAGTGGCTCGTTCAACAAACCTGTTTCAATTTTATCAGCAATATCAATTATTTCCCTCAACTTGAATGTTGGCAATGTTTTGGGTAGCTTCAATTTTTCCAATGGAACTTCCCTTAAATTGTCATCAAACAATTCACTTAACACAAGTGTCGTTTGTCTTGTGTCACCGGTAATAATATGTTTGCTGAAGTGATTCATTGCCGAACTAATCCTGTAGCACACTTGGCTAATTTAACAGCAAAATGTACTAACTGGCGCTAGATTGTAAAAAATGCGGTTAACCACCACCGCAAGGGTTAATTGATTAAACTAGACTTGGTTTGGCTTTTTTTGTTGAACTCTGACGAATACTTGTCATTGTAATTTGATTACCAAACAACTTATTTGTCATCTCCTCGTTGTATTCACTCAAAGCGGCAGATACCTTTTTCGTTGCTTTCTCAAACAGTTTACTCTTATCAGAATATCCGATGAATCTTCTGTTCATAATTGCAGCAGCAGAAGCCGTATCACCTTTCATGGATAAATCAACGACCAAGTCATTTTCTTGTGTAGTAAGAAAAATCGGAATAATCGAAGCTGCATCTGCAACAATGCCTTTATCCTTATAGTTTACAATTAAGTCTTGAAGACTGTGATTGTTGATGTAATTAGAACATTGGCGATACAAATCAGAATCTAATCCTTCCCCACTTACTGTTTCAATTGGGAATAAATTAGTATTTACTCTTGCCTTATCCCATTTAACAAACCACAACAACTGTGTAATTGCATCTGGCAGATTATTACCTCCCTTTCTATTAGTCAAGGAATCTGTATTGGGACAAAATAAGGTCTGTTTATACACCAATCCTGTTTCCTTTTCAATAGATGCAATTACTCTACTTGGCAATTGTTGTGCAAGTCCATTAACATACATCTCTCTAACGCTGACAAAGTAATTGGTGAAGGTATTGGCACGCATTTCTGTATACGGCTTAATTCTTAATGCCGCCTTTAGTGCATACACATCGATTGTTTTATCAGTCGGTATTTTTTTACCTTTCTCGTCCACTTGAGAAAAAGTACACGCATCTGGTTCATAGAAATACACTTTAGCATTTTCATTCTCAAGTTGCACCATCATTTCCTCTTCTGCACCTTCATGAATGAAGATACTTTCATTTGTGGCAGTAGGTAACTTGAATGCTTTAGATTTCAGCTTCCCAAGATTCTCCTCATTATTTACTTTTCTCAAGGCTTCTTTAGGTGAAACTTTCATTTCCAGCACTTGGTTCACGATTTCAGGATACTCATTTTTTTCCATCGAATCAAGAACTCCATTTACCGATTTTACGTCCGAATTACGGTCAAGCAACCACTTTGACAATGGAAATTCACCGCTATCTTTTAATAAGATTTTTTCAACCAATCGTAGTGTTTTGGCATCCTTGTATCTAAAGTGTACACGCTTTGCAATGGCCGCATATCTGTCATATCCTGCAGCATCCTTTGTGCCTTGTTTTTTTCCAAACGTTTGAAATGAAATGACTAACTCATTTCTTCTGTCATTCCAGGTCTTATCTCGCTTCAGATTTAAGACAACTCTATTTGCAGCAGTTGCATCCAAATCTGTCATTCGAAAAGGTACTTCCTCAATACCTAATTCAATCGCTGCAAATAGACAACGATAACCATCAAGAGGGATTCCACCTTTTGAAAGTGAGATGGGTGTCAACAACCCATTTTCCTTAATATCATCTAAAAGTGATGACGTTTCAATCTCGTAAACTGATAGTAATTCGCTTGGAATCAATTCTTTTAATTCCAATGCATTTCTTGTAATTTTGGACATAAAATTGTCTTTTGAAAGTTTGATAATTTTTTATTGGGTGTTAGTTGTTACAGCAACGGCACCCATTTTTGTTTCGCAGCACCTTGTGCCAAACAAATTCTTTACTGGACTTCTGATTTTTGCTTTCATATTTTTTAATTATAAAATTTCGTCACACCTTTTTTAGATTTCTTTTCTAAAATACTCTGCCATTCTTCGTATTCAAACAATTCAACAGCAGCCAGACTTTTTGTTTCATCTAAATCAATGACAACTCCAAATGATGCTCCATCATTATTTGCGATGCACTGACGGTACTTTGTAGTGCATAAATAATTTAAGACCATCATCGAAAATTCATGGTTGGGAGTTAATTGCTTTTCCATACTTAATACAATATCTGCTCCCCAGATGTGATGCAAAATCTCCAAATGCTCACGTTTGCTAACCACATTATAGATTGGTAAAAATTCCTCATTGTCTGTTTCAAAGGCAATGAAATTGTCTAATCCGGATTTGGTTTTTACCTGCACCATTACTCCGATTGTGTTTGTTTGTCCCATTTTGCTTGTTTTAGGGTTTGAAAAATTGTTTACTGACGCCTTTGCATTTTTAACCGCTGCTTTCGCTTTAGTTTGTTTCGCATTAGCTTTTCTTTTTTGAGCCTTCGTTGCTCTTCTTTGAGCATTTGCAGCTCTTGTCGTTTTTGTTGCCATATCGGTCTTTTGTTTTAGTTGAAAAATTAAATCACAATATTTTTGTGATTTTTTATTAGCTCAAAAAAAAGGTAATCAAATACCCCTTCTTTGAAAAAATTTGAAACTTGATAAATCCGTTTTGTTTTTTGAATTCGACAAAGCTCTCCTTAATGAGTCTCCAATTACCATATTCATATATTGAAACAGCTTTCCTTTTGCCTCTTCGATAACTACTTTATTTTTTTGGACTTCAGCTAATGAAGTACCGTACTTCTCCAATTCCCCCATATATACCCTAACCTCGTTACGTTTGAGATTGGGAATAAAAAATGGTGCTCTTGCTGTAAGTAAAACAACAGTTTCATTCTTACGCTTTCGTTTTACAATTGCGAATTTGGGATTTATAGTTAACTGGCATCGTATTTGAGTAATAATTGTTTCAAACTGAACTAATTCCTCAAAGGCAATTCTATGTATGTCCAATAATTCACTATATTTTTCTTTAGCGGTATCTAATTCATTTTGAAGTGATTTATATTGTTTTTGAATTGGTTTAGGTGCATTTGTTGCAACTGTAGCTGGCTTCTCATTATTAAGAAATCTAGCAAATGCATCATCCTGACCCTTCTTGCCTGCCAGTCCAATTATGACACCATTTGATATGTTTTCTTTCATGTTTTAATGATTTGATAATGCAAAGATAGGGACTATACTTGAAATCACAAAATTGTTGTGATTTATTTTTATTGCAACATTAAAATACTTCTGGGAATATTCCTTTTTGTTGGCAATATTTGTGTAGCAATGTGTGAAGCAAACTTACGATTTACTACACACCTACTACACACTAAACGTGGTTTTAAGGTCAAAAAGATATAAAAAATCGTTGGTAAAGGAGTAGGTGTTTCCTAAACACTAGATCCAAGTTCGATTCTTGGCGAGACCACAAACCCTTGCAGCGAAAGCTGCGGGGGTTTATTTTTGTGAAGATGCGAAACAAGCTAGCTTGTTAAAGCAGATGAGCAGAAATAAACCCTGC
>CAISYO010000091.1 GCA_903889745.1 uncultured Bacteroidota bacterium
AAAAAATTAAAATGCTCTATGAAAAACAAGAAAGTTTTTATCAACTAAAACTTGATACAAGTTTGTTTTCGGAAGATTTAATAGAGCAAATGAAAAGCATAAGATTGCTTACTGAGCAGGATGCTCAACGAATAAAAAATAGTGATAGTCCAACTGATAAACCTAATCAAATGGAAGGGAGTACTTTTACTTCTTTAGCTGATGGTTATTCAAAATATTCTATTAAAGAAATCAAAATTTCAGGAAATAAAGCTACTGCTTTTGTAGAGTTTGAATATGCTTCAACTCCAAAAGAGACATGGGTAGATAAAGTAATTCTAGAATACAGTGATACTTGGAAGATATCTAATATTCGATTTTCTAGTAAATATTCATCTGAATCGACAACTTTAAGAGATAAGTTTAATTACTTTATATCAATTTATGGCACCATTGAACATTCAATAAAAGATAAGAATGGTAATTTATTAAAAATGGTATTTATGAATTCAAAAAATAAAGTAACCCTGTATTTTAATAATGAAACAATTACTTTAGAGGGACAAAAACCAGCATCTGGAATTTGGTATAAAAATGAATTGTATGAGCTTACAGGTAAAGGGGAAGAAGTTACATTGAGAAAATTAGGAAAAGTTATTTTTAAGACCTAACATTCGTTAGGTCTTATTTTTTTATTGTTTGGTGAAAACAACTGGAATTCCATCAACTGAATATTGTATTCCATAACTTCCAAATAATTTAAGATGTGTTGCATCTATATGTTCATATCTTCCCTCACCTTGAGTGCCATCTACAAAAGTTCTTTTTAGCATAGAACTAGTTGCGTTCCAAGTATACACTTCTGATTCAGAATATTGTTGGGATGTTATAAAATAAGAGTTCAAATTTACTATATAATTTATACTTTTATACAATTAATTGTGTAAAAAAAACGCTCATTTGAGCGTTTTTTTAAAAATTATTGTTTTGTGAAAACAACTGGAATTCCATCTACCGAATATTGATTTCCATCACTTCCAAATAATTTAAGATGTGTTGCATCTATAAGTTCATATCTTCCTTCACCTTCTTCAGTACCATCAACTGAAACTCTTTTTAGGATTGAATTAGTTGCGCTCCAAGTATATGCACCTGAATCCGAATATTGTTGGGTTGGTGAAAAATACTCTTCATATCCTTCCTCTCCTGTTCTGTCTGCATTTAAAATAATGTAGCTTCTATAAAAACTATTCGGTCCTCCGACACCAGACTGGTGAGGTGTTACTCGGTATTCCCATGTTCCAACTAATTGATTTTCAGACTGATTTAAAGGTGTATTGTTAGAATCATCACCTCCGCTACATGCGATGATTGAAGTAAAGATAGTAACAGCTAAAAATAATTTTTTAAAATTCGATTTCATTTTTATGATTTTTTAAAGTTATTAAATCAAAGGACTTAAAATAAAATAGAATTATAAAAAAAAAAATCGAATACCGTATCTTTCCCCTATTTTGTAATAGTCTTATTTTGCTATTTTTACAAAATGAAATATATACATATTATTTTTTTAATTTTAGTTTTTTCAGAGAATATAACTGCTCAGGGAAAACTTCTAGAGAAACAAGGAAATCATTTTTTGTT
>CAISYO010000092.1 GCA_903889745.1 uncultured Bacteroidota bacterium
CCACAAAAATAAGTGAAGATACGTACTAACAAAGGGCTACTATTGTCTACATTAATCCTATCCCAAAGCCTATAGATTGAAGCTATTGGAAGAAAAGTGTCTGGTAAAACTTTTTCAAACGAGTGACGTATAAGGAACTTATCTAAGGAAAAAGAATTAAAATAATGTAGATGAGGAGTGTAGAACATTTTTTGCCACAACCTATCCCATATAATTAAAAAACCGATAGAACTGAGAAGCCTTCCAATGCGAAAAACAATACCACCAGAATTGGGTAAGTTAATAATTAAAATTCCGCCCTGATTAAGGCGCTCAAATACGCCGATAATAATTTGGTCAAGGTTTGGTAAATGCTCAAGTACATCGTTAAAAATAATTACATCAAATTTATTACTAGATTCTAAAATTTGAGGAAAATATCCATTAATTATTGCATCCCCCATTTTGGCAGCAGAAACCATTCTAGGATTTGGCTCAACTCCAATGGCCTGATGACCTCTTTTTAAAGCAAGTTTAATAAATAATCCTGTAGCGCACCCAATATCTAAAACTTTAACTTTTTTATGATGAAAGAATTCTTCTATTTTAGAGAGCAAAAGTACAAAATTTTCGGTACGTAGGCGATCTACAAAATCTAAAACATCCCCTCCATTATTTTTTTCATCAAATACAGAATCACTCGCACTTTCAATATCACCAAGCAAAGAAGAGCCCCAGTATTTGCAGTTCGGGCAATAGAAAGTGTAATTTGAGGCCTTAGCTCCAATTAGGTTCATGCAAATCACGCACTTAATCATTTATGAAAGGAAAGCTCCATAGCACTTCGTTGATCGACTTTATAAATATGCGATTTCGCCCCTATAGACTCAGAGTCAAAAGAAACTCCTCTATCACACCAAAATTGAGTACCGAGACTATAGATCATTAGATATTGATTCCAATTAATCACTTCATTTATTTTCATATGATATGAAACTCTCGCCACGCTAGCTAGGAATACTAATGGATTCATGTAATTATATTTTCATATTTACTTTGAATCTTGTCCCTTTAAATACTCAGCTGAAAACTTCAGAAGGTGCATTGCTTCAAGCATCTGCTCCCATGTCAAAAAGCCCCTCTTTTCATAATAGAGTGCCCCCAAATGTGGCCGCATAAATTCCTGAAACGGTGCTAACATTTGTAATGACTGTTTACCAACAAATAAGTAATTTAAAAAAACAAATGGAAACAAGCCAGCCCATGTTTTATACTGAGACCGATATTTGAAGCAATACGATAAAAATCGTATTCTATTTTTTAAACTTATTTTTTTTAATAAAAGTCCATTCATGGATAGCGGACTAAGAACTTTAAAAAAAGGGCCGATACATCCTGAAGCGTTATAAAGTGGAAACTGCCAAACTTGGCCCTTCTTAGAATGCTGATTACAGACCAACTGAACAATCCCGTTTAGCGCGTCATGATCACAGTGACCGCCCTCCCAAGCTGGAACATAAATAGAATTAATAGCGCCACACTCTTTAATGAAATGGCTTATCCACGATGCAGCAATATCTAAATTCATATAAAGCTGTGAATCGGCAATCTTTAAATCTTCTCCTATGAAAATAATATTTTCTATTGGTACATTCAATTCATTAAGTACCATTACCGATTCAGCATTTCGTATAGATGAAGATCCACCTGCATAAGATCCATCAGTTAAATATATGCAAAAAACCTTTCTACCTTTTTCTACCTCATCAAGAATAGCCTGGTAGACACCAAATTCGTCGTCTTGATGGGCAAAGAAAAATAAAGAAAATTTTTCCAAAAAAAACTACCCCTTCAATTCATAGTTAAACATTAAAAGTAATCTAAGTCTGAAAGTGTTATGTGTGCACTCTTCATTATTCCAATAGAGCTTTTGTCATTCAAGATTCTGATAAATATTGGCGTGAAATGTGGTAAAAATTTATCAGGGATTCTGAAGAATGGAAAGCCCAATAATTGTTTAGTTTGCCCAGAAAAATCATTAGCCATAGTGAAGAATGTTTCAGCCTTTTCTTTATAAGACTGCATGATTAGCCAAATCCTAAGTGTTATCTTCATCATAAAGCTTAATTTAGGTCTAAGAAAAAAATCATGAAGTACTGAATGGGTTATTTTATTCAGAGTAATATTTCCAAGAATAAAATAACCTATAAATTTTTTTTGTTGATAAATTCTAAAAATTTTACATGGGTGAACTGGATTCTCTAGGGATCTCCATTTTAAATAACTTGGGGTCCTGTCAAATACAATATCACCCCCGAGTACTCCATGCTTTAGTAGGTTTGTCATTTCACTGTCACTCATTAACCCTTCATCTAAAGTTATATTTGTAATTTTTATAAATATCTTTAATA
>CAISYO010000093.1 GCA_903889745.1 uncultured Bacteroidota bacterium
ATATTTCAATAAAATTAAATAAAATAGCTTTTTTTTAATAATTCATAATTATAAAAAACAAGAATTAACAAATCTTCAAAAAAGCCCAGTTTACAATTTAAAATATCAAATTAAAAAAGTTTTTTAATAATTTCTTCTTCCGAAATTCCTTCGGCATCTGCTTTATAATTTTTGACAATTCGATGACGCAAAATTCCAGTTGCAACAGCCTGAACATCTTCAATATCTGGTGAAAATTTTCCATTCATAGCTGCATTTGTTTTGGCTGCTAAGATTAAATTTTGTGAAGCTCTTGGCCCTGCACCCCAATCAATATAGGTTTTTACAAAATCATTTGCTAATATATTATCGGGACGCGTTTTGCTTACTAATGAAACTGCATATTCAATAACATTATCTGCTACCGGAATTTTCCGAATTACATTCTGAAAATCAATAATTTCTTGAGCTGTAAATAAAGCGTTTACAACGGGTTTTAAATTTGAAGTTGTTGCTTTTACCACATCTACTTCTTCTTGAAAACTTGGATAATCTAATTTAATTGCAAACATGAAACGATCTAACTGTGCTTCTGGCAAAGGATAAGTTCCTTCTTGCTCAATTGGGTTTTGAGTTGCTAGCACAAAATAAGGCAAATCTAATTTATAATGATGTCCTGCCACAGTTACTGCTCGTTCCTGCATGGCTTCTAGAAGTGCAGCTTGCGTTTTAGGCGGAGTTCTATTGATTTCATCGGCTAAAATGATGTTTGAAAAAATAGGCCCTTTTATAAATTTAAAATTTCTGGTTTCATCCAAAATCTCACTCCCCAAAATATCCGACGGCATTAAATCGGGAGTAAATTGTATGCGTTTAAAATCCAATCCTAAAGCTTGTGCAATTGTATTTACCATTAACGTTTTAGCTAATCCGGGAACACCTACTAATAAAGCATGTCCGCCTGAAAAAATACTCAAAATAATTTGATGTACTACTTCGTCTTGGCCTACTATAACTTTAGCAATTTCTTGTTTTAAGGCGTTTTGTCTTTGAACTAATTCTTGAATGGCTACTACGTCTGACATATTGAATTTAGGATTTAAGATTCAGAAAAATGAATATAATTTTTAAACGTCTAAAATAATAAAAAACCCTCTGAAAATTCAAAGGGTTTACCAATTATTTTTTTATCCAATTATTAGCAAATACACAATCCTTGTATTCATCGTTAATTTTAATATAGGTTTCTTTAATTTTTTCTTCGGTCCATTTCGCAATTTCCTTAATTTGCTTGTCGCGAAGTGCTAATTCTTTAATTTTAATATAATCTTTAGAGAATTCAGCTTGATGCTCTTCAAATCTATTATTTACGGTAACTATTTTATAAAACTGTCCTCCGCCTCGCTCTTGATCTAAAATAGGAAGAGAAACTTCTCCATCTTTCAATTCAGATACTTGTGCATACAAAGCAGGATCCATTTTAGTCAATTCAAAACGAGGTTCCATTGTTCTCGGGTTCAACAAAACGCCTCCATTATTACGTGTTTCTTTTTCGTCTGATGATGATTTTGCCGCATCAGCAAATGTAATTTCCTTATTTACAATTTTTTGTCTGATTGTCTCAATTTTTGCTTTTGCATCTTTTACTGCTTGAGTTGATACTTTTGGCGAAATTAAAATATGACGCAGTTCTACTTCTTGTCCTTTAATTTTTTCAACCATAATAATATGATATCCAAATTCAGTTTCAAAGGGTTCTGAAATTTCTCCTTCGGCTAAACTAAAAGCAACATCTTTAAATTCTTTTACAAACGCGGTTTTTCTATTCATTTTATAGAAACCTCCATTTGAACTTGATCCTGGATCTTCTGAAAATAAAACTGCTTTACTAAAAAAGCTAGAACCATTCAAAACATCTTGACGAATTTCTTTCAATTTTTCAATTACACGTTTCTTTTCATCTTCAGTTATTGCAGGCTTGACCACAATTTGTGCAACTTCCATTTCTGCACCAAACGTAGGAATTTCATCTGCTGGAATTCCTTTAAAGAAATTTCTAACTTCTTCTGGAGTAATCGTTACTTCATCTACAATTTTTTTCTGCATTTGAGAAGTTAATTTATTCATTTTAATGATATCAAAAAAGTAACTTTTGAAGTCTTCTTCGGTTTTCTTTTTATAAAACTTAATTACTTTTTCTAATGACCCCACTTGCTCAATCATGGCATCAAGTTGCTCACTCATATAACTATTTACCTCTGCATCAGTTACCACAATACTATCTTGAATAGCCTGATGTGCATAGAGTTTATCTTCTAATTGCTTTCCAAATAGTTCACAACGCGTAATATTTTTAGTATCAACTCCTTGCGCTTTTAATTGGATATATTCTAAATCAATATCTGAATCTAATACAATATAATCACCTACTACTGCTATTACTCCGTCAATTTTTTCCTTCTTTTGAGCAAAGGTGAATAAACTTGTTACCAAAAATAGGGCTAAAAGGAATTTTTTATTTATAAATTTCATATTTCTTGTCATTGATTGCGTCATTTGTAATCTCTTTTTCTATGGTGTTAACTAATTCTAATTTTCTATTGTTTATTATAATTTGCTTTATTGTAGGTTTTAAAAACTCTAACGGAGTTGCACTATTCTTTGGTAATACTTTATTTACTTTTACTAACCAAATTGTTGTTGCATCTGGATATTGAAAATTAATGCCGCTCGAAATATATTTGTTTTTATTTTCAATATTTAGAAACGGAAGCTTTTCATACACCTGATTAATATCTACCCAAATAGAATCATTAAAAGCATAACTTTTAAACTGAACCGCTAATTGTTCAAGCTCTTTTCTATCTTTTTTGGTAAAGGAACTAAACTTTGCTTTAATTTTTGCAAATTTTGGATTTTCTTTAACTAAATTAATATAACGCAACTTTACTAACTCTGATGCGTTTTTAAAATATTGATTATTTTTTATATAATAATTTTCAATTTGTTCTTCAGTTACTACTGTATCAACTTGTCTGATTAC
>CAISYO010000094.1 GCA_903889745.1 uncultured Bacteroidota bacterium
CTTTATTTACATCGGTAATTTCATATTCGCCACGTGCCGAAGGCTGGATGTTTTTTGCAATGTTGACTACTGAATTATCATAAAAATACAAACCCGGTACGGCATAATTGGATTTGGGTTCCTTAGGTTTTTCTTCAATGGAAACCGCATTGAGCTGATCGTCAAATTCTACCACGCCATAACGCTCAGGATCGGAAACGTGGTAAGCAAACACTACGCCTCCCTCGGGATGTTGATTGGACACCAACAACTCTTGTAAGTTTGTACCAAAAAATATGTTATCGCCTAAAATTAACGCCACCGAATCGTCTCCAATAAATTCTTCGCCAATTACAAAAGCTTGTGCCAATCCGTTAGGCACGGCTTGTTCGGCATACGAAAAAGTACAACCTATGTTGCTCCCATCACCCAATAATCGTTGAAAATGAGGCAAATCATGAGGGGTCGATATGATCAATATTTCTTGAATCCCTGCCATCATCAATACCGATAAGGGCTAATATATCATGGGTTTGTCATACACCGGCATCAATTGTTTGCTTACTGCTAGGGTAAGAGGGTGTAATCTTGTTCCAGATCCACCGGCTAATATAATTCCTTTCATGTGTTGTAATTTTTTCGTTGTTCGTGATGCGTGATTCGTTGCTCGTAATGCGAAGTTCGAGTCACGATTTACGGTTTAAGTTTTTTGGCTGTGTTTTGTTCGGCTCCACAAAGTGTCGAGTCACGCTTTACTATTCCCGAGTCTCGATTTACGAGTCACGCTTACTAATATATCTAATTAATCCAAATAATAGCTGTTTTATTTTTTCGATCAGCGTCATTACTTCATCGATTGAATCCATAAATTGCAACCGATAAGATAAGTATAATTGCGTTTCTAATTCTGATAATGAACCCATTGCAATATACAAAAATTGAATGAATTCTTTTTTTCCTTTTCGTACGGCACCTTCAGCAATATTGCTCGGCACAGAAACAGCCGAACGCTTCATTTGAGCTACTAAACCAAATTTTTCATCTAAAGGAAAATCTTTTGTTAACCCATAAATTTGTTCAGCTAACAACATGGAATATTTCCAAACATCTAAATCTTTATGATCTTTCATTTTAATAGGGGGATTAAAATTTCTATATAATGAAGTTCGTGATTCGTTAATCGAATTACGGCTCTCGGTTTCCAATTTACGATTCCCGAGTCACGCTTTACGATTTCCGAATCACGAATACTGCTTTTCATAATACGTTGCATAAGCGCCCGAAGTCACGTTATCCAACCATTGTTGGTTGTCTAAATACCAATTAACGGTGCGTTCTAAACCTTCCTCAAAAGTTACGGAGGGCTTCCATCCCAATTCGGTGTTGATTTTTGTAGCATCAATCGCATAACGTAAATCGTGCCCGGGACGGTCTTTGACATAGGTAATCAATTGCGAAGAAGTTCCGGCTGGACGACCTAATTTTTCGTCCATAATCTGACACAATAATTTCACTAAATCAATGTTTTGCCATTCGTTAAAACCGCCAATATTATAGGTATCGTGATTTTTTCCTTCATGAAAAACCAAATCAATGGCTACCGCATGATCCTCTACAAACAACCAATCACGCGTATACTTTCCGTCGCCATAAACGGGTAACGGTTTATTTTGAATAATGTTATTGATAAACAACGGAATCAACTTTTCTGGAAAATGAAAAGGGCCGTAATTGTTAGAACA
>CAISYO010000095.1 GCA_903889745.1 uncultured Bacteroidota bacterium
ACCATTCAATTGATTGGTAAAAAATACATTTTGACCAAATACAAATTCATTTCCTTTTACAAGATCTTGTCTAGAATAGTCGGTACCCATTCTTGAGTTATAAATATGTTCTTGTTTTTTATAAATAAAGCATAAAGCTCATTACTTGATACTTTACTAACGTAACAAATATCAAAATATTTTTACGAAAATAATAAAAAACTATTAACTATTATTAAAATTGTTGTCCAATAATGAAGTGTGTTTGCCATCCACTCTTAACAGTTTCACCAGGAACAGCATCAAACCCATGAGCAAAATCAATTCCCAGTAACCCGAATGCAGGCATAAATACACGTATACCAAGCCCTGCAGAACGTTGTAATTTAAATGGATTATATTCTTTAAATTCATCAAATGCTGCACCCGCTTCTAGGAAACTTAAAGCATATATAGATGCCGATTGATTCAAAGTGATTGGGTAACGTAATTCCATAGAGAATTTATTGTATATAGTTCCACCATCTTGAGATGATAATGAGTTATTTGGATAACCTCTCAATTGGATAACCTCTCTACCATCAAGAGCAAAATTAGCTAATCCATCTCCACCTAGGAAAAATCGTTCAAACGGAACTAGACCTCTGTCATTATTATATGCTCCCATATAACCAAATTCTCCTAATGAACGTAATACTAATTTATCATATAATCGTGTATACCAATCTGCTCGAAATTTTATCTTATAATATTCTAACCAATTGTATTTTTTCTGATCTACTTTTGCTGGATCTGCGGCCGCATTAGCTGGATCTGCAACAGGATAGCCCTCACTGTTCAAATAAGATCCCGCAGGGTAGTTACTGCCATCGGGTGCAAAACCATCAGCAATAGCTCTCATTTTGTATTCTGCTAAATTTCCTAAATTTTTGTAATCAATTCCATTAAATAGTGAATAGGGAAATGTAAATTTTCCTGAAATACTAAATTCTGAACCTTGGGTTGGATATATAGGATTTACAGCTTTACTATTTCTAGATAAACCTATTGTATAAGCTAAATTTCTTGATGCTCCATTTCCAAAAGTAAACAATCCAGTATTATAGTTATTTAAATCATAATATTGAAAAGAAACCGCTTGCGACAACACAAAATAATCATCAGGAACAGTTAAACGTTTCGCAATTCCAATAGATAATGATGTAATATTAAAACTTTGGCTGCGGTTAACATCTCTAGTTCTAAAATTCATTAAAAATTGTTTACTATGAGATAACGAAGTTGAAAAGCTTATAGGTTTTTTACCTCCAAACCATGGCTCAGAAAATGATAAACTATACGTTTGAAAAAATGAACTCCCTTGTAATCTCAAAGACATTTTTTGTCCGTCACCCATTGGTAAAGGTCTATATGCCGATTTTTTAAACATATTTCGTGCCGAGAAATTATTAAAAGATAAACCTAGTGTACCAATAAAACCGCCACCGCCATATCCTCCTTGAAGCTCAATTTGACTCGCACCTTTTTCAACTACATTATATTCAATATCAACTGTTCCTGCTTGTGGATCTACATTTTTAAAATCGGGTTTAATGGCTTCAGGATCAAAGAAACCTAATTGTCCTATTTCTCGAATAGAACGGATTAAATCTTCTTTACTATATTTTTGTCCTGGTTTTGTTCTTAATTCTCTATAAATTACATGGTCATTAGTTTTGTCGTTTCCAACAACTGTAATTTTGTTAAAATAGGCAATTGGTCCTTCTGTAATTCTAATTTCAAAATCAATAGTATCATTTACTGTTCTCACTTCAACCGGGTTAATGTTTGAAAATAAATAACCGTTATTTTGATAAAGATTGGTTATGTCTTCACCATCAGGTTTAGATTGGTCAGCAATTCTTTTTTGTAAAATTGTTCCATTATAAACATCTCCTTTTCTTATACCTAATAATGAATTTAATTGTCTATCTGTGTAAATTGTATTTCCTAAATAACGAATATCTCCAAAATAATATTTTTGTCCTTCTTCTAGTTTTACTTTGATGCCAATCGTATTAGTAGCTTTGTCATATGAAACAGAATCTGAAATAATTCTGGCATCTCGGTAACCTTTTTCTTTGTATTTGTCAATTACAGCAACTAAATCTTCTTTATACTTTTCTTTTATATATTTTGATTTTTTGAAAATACGAATAGGATTGCGTTGTTTGGTGTTTTTAAATGTCTTTTTAAGTGAAGCATCGGAAACTTTAGAATTGCCATCAAAATCAATCGTTTTTACTTTTACTTTATCACCTTTATCTATATTGACAACCATTTTTACATCTGAAAAAGCAGAATCTTGTACCGTATTAATAACTACTTTTGAGTTATAGTAGCCATCTTTTTTGTATTTATTTTCAAAATAGTTTTTTGTAGTTGTAAGTAAGTTTTCGTTTACAATTTTGCCTTTTTTAAGATCAGCTTCTTTTATTAATTCTTCGGCTTTACCTTTTTTTACGCCTTGAATTTTTACATCGCCAAGTTTTGGAAGTTCATTGATGTTTAATTCTAAAAAGATGCTGTCGCCTTCAATCTTATTGACATAAAAGTTAACATCCGAAAACAATCCTAATTTCCATAATTTTTTTATAGCTGCACTAATGTCTTCTCCGGGAACCATTAAAGACTGACCTTTTTCTAATCCTGTAAAAGTAGTAACTGTTTGGGCGTTATAGCTAATTTTTCCAGTAATATCAATTTTAGCTAATATGTATTCTTTTCCATTTTCAAGTTTAGTATCTTGAGCAAAAAGGGAGCTGCTATTTAATAATATAAAAATTGAAAGTAATTGTATTCCTTTTTTAAACATTTTTTTCGGGTATAATTTGTTCGCTTGTTTTTCCAAATCTGCGTTCTCTTTTTTGATAACTAATAATTGCTTCATATAAATGTTCTTCTGAAAAATCGGGCCAAAGCACTTCAGTAAAATAAAACTCGGCATATGCAATTTGCCATAAAAGGAAATTACTTATTCTATGTTCGCCACTTGTTCGTATTACTAAATCTACATCGGGTAAATTGTGTGTGTAAAGATGCTGATTAATAATTGATTCGTCAATAGCCTCTTCAGAAATTATATTATTTTTAACTTTATTACTAATTTTTTTAACAGCATGAATAAGTTCTTCTCTAGCCCCATAACTAAGTGCTAGTGTGAGCGTCATTCTAGTGTTTTCGGCTGTTTTTTGAATTACTTCTTGTAATTCTTTTTGAACACCAGCGGGTAAATTTGTTAAATTTCCGATGGCGTTTAATTTTATATTATTTGATTGTAATGTTTTGATTTCTTTCTTTAAGAATGAAATTAACAACTTCATTAAAGTTTCAACTTCTATTTTTGGTCGGTTCCAGTTTTCAGTTGAAAAGGCATAAAGCGTTAAATTTTTAATTCCTAACTTGGCACAACTTTCTACAGTAACGCGCACTGATTTAGTGCCATTTTCATGACCTATTGCACGAAGGAACCCTTTTTGTTTTGCCCATCTTCCATTACCATCCATAATTATGGCAACGTGTTTTGGCAGGGTTGCTGTATTTATTTCTTGTACTTTTTCCATATTATTCTGCGCAATAGCAAGGATTTTCTCCAAATGTATAGGTAAGTGTTAATCCAGAAAACACATACCAATCATTGCTGTTCAAATTTCCAAAACGTAGGCTCTCAAAATTATCATTTTTTGGATTACTACCGTCTAAATTATCTGTAAAACTATAGCGAGCTCCTACTTCAGCTCCAACTATAAAATTACTGAACAATCTAGCTTTAACTCCTATAACCATTGGTATCGCAAGCGTACTACTTTGATAATCTAAATAACTTTCTTTATTTGAAATAAAAATTTCATCATAAATAAAATAATTCACTCCAGTAAATACATAAGGCGTAACTTTTTTCTTGCCATCGTGTAAATCAAAATCCATAAAATTGAATTCTAATCCTAGAGAGAATTCTTTTACCTTGTTTTCAAAAGTATTTCCTCTTAATTTTCTGCTTGGCACTTCACTTTCAATATCCTTAACCCTTAAATTTCCTTGGTAATAAGAAAATCGCCACGCATGTCTTGGACTTCTATTCCATTTATACACTATTCCAAAAGCAGGTTCATTTGGAGCAATATAATCAGTAGGGCCTACATCTCCAATATAATTAATTCCACCAGCAAAAACGCCTATTTCATGAATTTGAGCAAAGGTGTTTAAGGTGCAGAAAATCAAGCTTATGTAAATAAATATACGTTTCATTTTTTCAAATAGTTTGCAAATATAACAATATTGACTACTTAACCCTATTTTATAGGATTTTTTTGTTATATCTTATTCAGAAATAAAACGTAAAAAAAATAAAAATGATATAAGAAAGTTTTAATTTCTTTTATCTGCCCCCCAAAGTAATTTTTTTCTAATCGTTGTTAAAAAAGTTTCTTCTTTAAATTCAATGATTGATATCGTAAAAGAAGCTTTTTTGATATAAACAGTTGTGTCTATTGAAACGGCGGCAATTCGTGAGTCTAACGAAATTAAAAATTGCTCTTCTCTACCTGATACTTTGAGTGAAATTTCGGTATCATCAGTAATTACAAGTGGTCGCGCATTTAAATTATGAGGTGCCATTGGTGTAACAACAAAACTTGCTACTTTGGGTGTTAATACAGGTCCGCCACAACTTAAAGAATAACCTGTTGAACCGGTAGGTGTTGAAATAATTAGACCATCTGCCCAATAGGAAGTAAGGTATTCGTTATTTAATGAAGTGTCAATAGTAATCATCGACGTAGTGTCTTTTCGAGCAACTGTTACTTCATTTAATGCAAAATCTAACTCGTTAAAATTATCATATTCTGGATTAGTTCTCACGCTAAGTAAACTTCGTTTAGAAATGATATATTCTTTTTGAATTACTTTTTGCAAAAGCGGTTCAATATTTTCATATTGTACTGTTGCTAAAAACCCTAATCTTCCGGCATTAATACCAATAATAGGGATGTTTTTATCGCGTATAAATGTGGCTGCTTTTAATATTGTTCCGTCACCACCTATGCTTATTAAAGCATCAAAGTTAGCATCAAGTTCAGCATAGGAAGAAAAACTTGGATAATCATTTTTGACAATATTTTTTTCTTGAAGAATTTCTAAAAATGATCGTTCAAAGGCGATTGAAATAGTGTTTGCTTCTAAAAAAGCCACCACTTTTGTTACAATTTCAGCAGTGTTATTTTGATAATATTGTCCAAAAATTGCTATTTTCATAGTACTATTGATTAAATATTAAGATATTTATCTAAATAATCTGAACGTTCTTTTAGACTGTTTAAATAAGAGTCTTCCTGATGTTCAGAAATTATTTCATATTCATATCTTCTAAAGGTTTGAATAATGTCGTTTAACCCACTTTGGCTAATTTTTACAGTGATTTCGACTTTATTATTAGCTACATTGGATATAAATAAACCAAGAATTTTAGCATTATTGCTTTCAATAATTTGCGCTACTTGACTCATTGAAAAGTTGTTCATTTCTTTTTCGATAATTAAAATACCCCCTTCTTCTTTTAAAAATGGCGTTTCATGTAAAAATCGAATCACATCTTCTAATTCATAATAGCCAATATAGTTGTTTTTTTCATCTAGTACAGGAAGAATATTGGCGTCATTTTTAGCAAAAACTTCTAACACATCTAACCAAATAATGCTTGAGCGAACAAAAAAACGTTCAAATTGATAGCGGCTTTCGTTTACAAGTGCATTTGGAGATAAAAATTCAATAGTTTCTTTAGTTATACATCCTATATAAATACCTTCTTCCGTAACCGGAAAATGAGAATATGAAAAATCTTCAAACAAAAGTTGTGCCTCCATAATAGAATCACTGTGTTTTAAAGGTTTTATTTCGGTATTAATATAACTTGTTAGGCTATTCATAGAATGAAATGTGAAATGAAACCGCAAAATAATCAAAAAATACCATATGATACCTAATTTATACTTTGTATTTTTGCTAAAATAAAAAAGTAACCATGACAAAGCTTTCTGTAAATATTAATAAAATTGCAACTTTACGTAATGCTAGAGGGGGAAATGTACCCGATTTATTAAAAGTTGCTAAGGATATTCAACAGTTTGGAGCACAAGGAATTACAATTCATCCCAGACCAGACGAAAGACATATTCGTTACCAAGATGCAAGAGATTTAAAACCGGTTGTTTACACCGAATACAATATTGAAGGCAATCCGCAGCATAACTTTATTGATTTAGTTTTAGAATGTAAACCCACTCAAGTAACTCTAGTTCCAGACGCGATAGGGGCATTAACTTCCAATGCAGGTTGGGATACCCTAAAACATCAATCCTATTTAATGGAAGTCATTCAAGAATTTCAGCGAAACGGCATAAGAACTTCGATTTTTGTTGATGCCGATGAAAAAATGATTGAAGGAGCAAAAGCAACCGGAACTGATCGAATTGAATTGTACACCGAAAGTTTTGCACACGAATATGGACTTGGTAATTTTGCCGGAATTGAACCGTTTATCAAAGCGGCTCATAGAGCTAATGAATTACAATTAGGTATTAATGCTGGGCATGATTTGAGTCTTGATAATATAAAATTCTTCAAAGAAAATATTCCTAATTTATTGGAAGTTTCTATAGGTCATGCCTTAATTTCAGAGTCCTTATATTTAGGACTAGAAAATGTAGTAAACATGTATTTGCAAAAATTAAAATAAATGACATTACATTCAAGAATTGAAGGAGAAGGAATTCCAATGATCATACTTCATGGCTTTTTAGGAATGTCTGACAACTGGAAATCGTTAGCAACGCAATTTGCTTCAGCAGGTTTTCAAGTCCACGCATTAGATTTGAGAAATCACGGGAAAAGTTTTCATTCTGAGGAATTTAATTATGAAGTGATGGTCGAAGATGTAAAGAATTACATTCAAGCACATCAACTCATAAAAAGTGTTGTTTTAGGACATTCAATGGGCGGAAAAGTAGCAATGTTACTAGCAACAACGTATCCAGATTTAGTTTCCAAATTAATTATTGCTGATATTGGTCCCAAATATTATGCACCGCACCATCAAACTATTTTAGAAGGATTAAATGCGGTTGATTTTTCTAAAAATCCTAGTAGAGGTGATGTTGAACAAATTGTATCAACTTTTATTTCCGATTTTGGTACGCGCCAATTTTTACTAAAAAATCTATATTGGAAAACGCCCGAACAACTTGCTTTCCGATTTAATTTACAAGTTTTTAATGATAAAATTGAGATAATAGGGACAGCATTGCCTTTTGAAAACAAATTTGAGGGTCCAACTCTTTTTTTAAGAGGCTCTAAATCCGATTATATTTTGGATGCCGATTTTGAAACTATTTATCATCATTTTCCTAATGCCATTATAGATACAATATTCAATGCAGGACATTGGTTACATGCCGAAAACCCAATAGATTTTGAAATAAATGTGATGAGATTTTTAAAATAAAAATGCAAAAAAATTATGCATGCATAATTTTTTTAGTTAAAAAAATTGTAAAATTCATATTTTGTCTTAATTTTGAACTATTGATTTTTATAAATTCAGAAAAAAACTAACACTAATTTACATTATGAGAAAATTACTTTCTTTAACATTATTGGCTTTGGCTGGCTCAACTGCATTTGCAGGAGGATATCGAGTTAGTATTCAAGGTCAAAAGCAATTAGCTATGGGACACACAGGTGTTGCTGTAGTAAATAGCGCTGAAGTTGCGTTTTTTAACCCAGCGGGTATGGCTTACTTAGATAAAAAATTCAACTTTTCATTTGGAGGAAATGCATTATTTGCTAAGACTAAATTCCAAAATTCACAATACAATTGGGAATCATCTACTGAAAATTTAGGAACACCATTCAGTTTGTATGCTACTTACAAAGTGAATAATTGGTTAACTGCTGGTTTAGCGGTTTATACTCCTTATGGAAGTTCTGTAGAATGGGATCAAGATTGGCAAGGTGCACATTTAGTAAATAATATTGATTTATCAGCTATTTTTGTACAGCCTTCGGTTTCGATAAGAGTAGGGGAACATTTTAGTGTAGGTGGTGGACCAATTTTTGCTACGGGATCTGTAAACTTTAACAGAAATGTTGCTACAAATCCATTATTATCTGTAAACGGAAGTGGAACAGATGTTACATTAGATGCTAAAGGAATTACAGCTTGGGGATACACCGCTGGATTTATGTTTAACCCTTCAAAAAAATTAAGAATTGGTATGAACTACCGTTCTGAAATCATTATGGAGGCTAGAGATGGTGATGCTAATTTTAATGATGTTCCTGATTTCGCAGCAACAACTCCAACATTACAAAATACAACTTTTAATGCTGATTTACCTCTTCCTGCTGAATTAACTGTAGGTTTATCATACCAAGTAACCGATAAATTATTATTTGCTTTTGATTATAATAGAGCCATGTGGAGCGTATATGAGGCATTAACTGTAGATTTTTTAAATGCTGATGGTACAATTAGAAATTCTTCTAATAATCCTAGAAACTACAAAAATTCAAGCACTTACAGAGTTGGAACACAATATGTGGCTAATGATAAATTTACGTTCAGAGCAGGTTGGTATTTTGATGAAAGTCCAGTACAAGACGGTTATTTTGCACCTGAAACACCAAGAAATGATTCTATGGGATTCACAGGTGGTTTAACATACAAAGTGAACAATAAATTAGGAGTAGATTTTTCATTCCTTTATTTACACTTTGACGAAGTGGACAATTCATATAACCATTACCAAGAAAATGGAAATACATTGCCATTTGGTGGAACATACAAATCAGTTGTTTTCTCTCCAGGTGTAGGTATTACTTATGGTTTCTAATTATTAAATAAAAGTAAAATGAAAAATAAATTTATATATATAGCTATTATAGCGGCTGGTTTTGCTTCATGTGAGCCAGAATTTGAAAACGGAGTAGATGCAAACTATTCTTCTGGAGAGGCAGACTTTACTTCTTACGTTGCTATTGGAAATTCATTAACTGCAGGTTACATGGATGGAACCGTTTCTAGAGTAGGACAAACCTATTCTTATCCAAACTTATTAGCACAACAATTTGCATTAGTAGGTGGTGGGGCTTTTACACAACCATCTTTTGCTGAAGATGTTAACAATTTAGGAGGTATTCAAGGATTAACAGGAACCAGATTAGTAATTAATGCATCTGTGGGTGGGGTTCAGCCAATTGCTGGTTCTCCAACCATCACACTTACACCTCAAGCTATGGCTTACAATAATATGGGTGTGCCTGGTGCAAAATCATTTCATTTACTAGCACCAGGATATGGAAGCGCTGCAAACCTTTTACTAGGTAGAGCTAATCCTTATTTTGTGAGACATGCAACTTCATCTTCAGCAACTATAATTGGGGATGCTATGACTAAAAATCCAACATTCTTTACCAACTGGATTGGTGCTAATGATGTATTAGCTTATGCAACTTCGGGAGGGACTATGCCTGACAATCCATTAACAACAACTGTTGATGAGTCTCAAATGGCAGCAAATGATCATAATTCAACTGGTAATGTAAATCCAGCAACTTATGGACCAAATGATATTACAAATTCAAATGCTTATGCTAGTGTATATTCAAATATCATTAACACTCTTACAAATGGCGGTGCTAAAGGTGTAGTTTGTACTATTCCTAGCGTAACGTCTATTCCATATTTTACCACAGTTCCTTATGCGCCTTTAACGGCTCAAAGTATTGGTAAAGGTGTTGCTCCAGCTGGAAGTGATACAGCAACTCAAATTGCAGCAGGAACAGCCGCAATTAATCAGTTAAATACTCAGTTATATGGTCCTTTAGATGCAATTTTTACTGCTTTAGGTGAACCAAATAGAATGAATCCATTATCTGCTACCTCAGCGAATCCAATTTTGATTTTTGATGTTGATGCTGCAGATAGATCTGCTCAAATTACAGGAGCGTTATCTGGTACTTTAGGAGTTCCAACAGCAACTGCTTTTGGTATGATTTTTGGCAAAGCACGTCAAGCAACCGCTGCTGATTTGGTAGTATTAACAGCTTCTTCAGTAATTGGTTCAACTAATACCGCTGCACCTGCTGCAATCAATAAAAACGGAATATCTTATCCAATGGCAAACAAATGGGTATTAACTGCTACTGAAAAAGCTAAAGTTGCAAGTGCTACTAATGCATTCAACGCTTCAATTCGTTCAATTGCGGCTACTAAAAATTTAGCTGTGGCTGATATGAATGCTATTATGAATCAATTAGTAACTGGTTTAAGAATCGAAACCGGACAAGTGTATACGGCTAACTATTTTAGCGGTTCTGCTACTGAAGGTTTAGTGTTGTTTTCTTTAGATGGTGTTCACCCTAACGCAAGAGGTTATGCAGTTATAACAAATGAAATTATCAAGGTAATCAATGCACATTATAAATCAAATTTACCGTTGCACAATCCTTCTTATTTCCCTGGAATTAATATTGTAGGTTCAAATTAAGAAACTCTTAAATAATTTTAAAAAAGGCATTATTTTTGATGCCTTTTTTTGTATTTTTAAATTATAAAAATGTAACCATGAATTTTATTATCAAATTATTTATCAGCTCAATTATTGTATTTGCACTTTCCTATTTTTTGCCTGGCGTACAGGTTACAAATATTATGACAGCATTATGGGTTGCATTAGTTTTAGGACTTCTGAATACATTTTTAAAACCGGTGTTGGTATTACTTACAATACCCGTAACGCTATTTACTTTAGGATTGTTTTTACTTGTTATTAACGCCATAATTGTTTTAATCTGTGATTATTTTATTCCCGAATTTCAAGTTGATGGTTTTGTAACTGCATTGTTTTTTAGTATTTTATTGTCTTTAAGTCAATCTATTTTGAATAAAATATTCGTAAGTGATAAATAATTTTATACCGAATTGAATTTCAATAAATTAAAAACTTGTTTGGGTTGTAAAAATTCTATAATTTTGCAACCCAATTTTTATGGTACTTAAATAAACAGATAATGAACATTACAAAATCACAAGTTGATGCATTAAATGCTATTGTTACAGTAGCAATTACAAAAGAAGATTATTCCGATAAAGTAGAAAAAGTATTGGCAGACTATAGAAAAAATGCTGCTATTTCAGGTTTTAGAAAAGGAGCCGTTCCTATGAGTTTAATTCAAAAACAATACGGAAAAGCGGTTTTATTAGAAGAAGTAAACAAAGTATTACAAACTTCGCTAAATAATTACCTAACTTCTGAAAAATTAGATATTCTTGGAAATCCTATTCCAGTGGTAACCGAAAGTATTGATTGGGATGCAGAGCAATTTTCTTTTGACTTCGAACTTGGTTTAGCACCTGAGTTTTCTGTGGATTTAGCAGCTAAAAATTCGCTAATCAAATATAACGTAATTGCCGATGATAAAATGTTAACCAATCAGGTAGAACGCATTCAAAAACAATACGGAAAATTAATTTCGCAAGTAGAAGTTAAAGCTGATTATGAAGTAAGAGGTACTTTTACCAATGAAGAACAAGGCATCAATGCACCAGCTAATTTTGCGTTAGATATTTTTGCAGATAAAAAAGCGGCCAAAGCATTTATAGGTAAAAAAGTAGGGGATGTTGTTGCAATTGGTACAAAAGGCTTGTTTGACGATGATCATAAATTAATGGACTATTTAAAAGTAGGTCATGATGCAGTGCATGGATTAGATATTACGGTTAACTTTACCATTGAAGAAATCAATGCCGTTGAAAAAGCCGAATTAAATCAAGAATTGTTTGATAAATTATTCGGACCTGGAGTAATTGCTTCTGTAGCAGATTTAAAAGCTAAAATCAAAGAAGATGCTGAAACGCAATTTGCACAACAAGCGGATCAAAAATTCTTAAATGATGTGACGGATTTCTTAATCGATTCAACAAAATTTGATTTACCAGCTACTTTCTTAAAAAAATGGATCAAAACAGTTGCTGAAACACCACTTTCTGACGAACAAGCAGAAGAAGAATATGCAAAAGCAGAAAAAGGATTGCGTTTCCAATTAATCGAAGGAAAAGTAATGGCTGAAAACAATTTACAAATTACTTTTGAAGATTTAAAAGCACATACAGCTGACATCATTAAAAAACAAATGGCACAATTTGGACAATTAAATCCATCTGATGATGAAATTAATGGAATTGTAGCGCGTGTAATGTCAAATCAAGACGAAGTGAAGCGTTTATCAGAGCAAGTAATGAGCGAAAAAATGTTAGGTTTATACAAAGAAAAAGTAAAAGCCAAATCAAAAGAAGTAAATTACGACCAATTCATTAAAGCGATGTACGGAGAATAAATTCTCATAAAAAATAATTATCTTTGAGCGTCAAACTAGTTTTGGCGCTTTTTTATACCATTAATTTTCATTAAAAATACATTCAATATTATGAATTACGGAAAAGACCCAAGAGCTTCGCTCGAGATGGCGAAGCAATTTAAGAAATACGCTACCAAGCACCATGGTGTAAACAGTTTATATTACGATAAAATTGTAAGCAGCATGACACCTTACATCATCGAGGAGCGCCAAATGAACGTGGCGTCTATGGATGTATTCTCCCGTTTGATGATGGATCGCATCATTTTCTTGGGAACTGGCGTTGATGATTATGTGGCCAATATTATTCAAGCACAATTGTTGTTTTTAGAAAGTGTAGATGCT
>CAISYO010000096.1 GCA_903889745.1 uncultured Bacteroidota bacterium
ACAAGGATCGGTAGTTCAGTTGGTTAGAATGCCGCCCTGTCACGGCGGAGGTCGCGGGTTCGAGTCCCGTCCGGTCCGCAAAAGCCCTTAACTTTCAATGAGTTAGGGGCTTTTTTATACCCGTCACACTAATATCTCACACTTTTATACGATTATTGTACCTTCAGAATGCGTATTATAAAAGACTATTAATCGAATTGAGGGGTTTAATTATGAATTGAACCAGCATTTAGTTAATTTGTGTAATATGTAAAAAACATAGCTAAAATGAAGGTATCAGAATACATAGATAAGGTTAATACCCGATACAAATCGGGAATTACTACAGAACACAGTTTTAGAGGTGATTTACAGAACTTATTAGAAACCCTACTCCCAAATCTCTTAGTTACTAATGAACCAACGAGGATTAAATGTGGTGCTCCCGATTATATTCTTACATTAAAGGATATTCCCGTTGGATATATTGAAGCAAAGGATTTAGGTGCAGATTTAAACCACAAAAACTATGTAGAACAATTCAGTAGATATAAGGCATCCCTAAATAATCTTATAATCACTAACTACTTAGATTTTCAATTATTTAAGGATGGTGTATTAATAACAACTTTCTCTATAGGCGAAATTAGAGGGAATGGTGTAATTGGTAAAGAAAGTGAATACCCCCTTTTTGAAACCCAAATTAAAGATTTCAGTACAACCATAGGGCAAACCATTAAATCATCTCAGAAGTTGGCAGAGATGATGGCGGGTAAAGCAAAGATGTTAGCGCAGGTTATCAACAAAGCATTAGATAGTGATGATGAATCAATGGCAAACTCTTCTATTAAAGAGCAGTTCAATGGATTCAAAGAAATTCTAATTAATGATATTGACCATAAAGCATTCTCTGATTTATATGCTCAGACAATTGCTTACGGAATGTTTGCAGCGAGATTACACGACCCTACCCTTCCAACATTTAGTAGAAGTGAAGCTGCAGAGTTAATTCCAAAATCAAACCCATTTCTAAGGAAGTTATTTCAATATATCGCGGGTTTCGATTTGGATGAAAGAATTGTATGGATAGTAGATGCATTAGCAGATATATTCAGAGCAACTGATGTAGCAGCACTTCTAAATAATTTTGGGAAAAGCACTCAACAGAATGACCCAATAATTCACTTCTACGAAACATTCCTATCTGAGTATGACCCAACACTAAGAAAAGCGAGAGGTGTTTGGTACACTCCAGAACCCGTTGTGAAGTTTATAGTAAGAGCAGTTGATGATGTTCTTAAAATAGAATTTGGATTGTCTGAAGGATTAGCTGATACGAGTAAAATTAAAATCAAAACTGATGTACAGGGAATAAATAAACAAATTGAACAGGAAGTTCATAGAGTTCAAATTTTAGACCCCGCAACAGGAACAGGAACATTTTTATGTGAAGTAGTGAAATATATTTATTCAGATAAGTTTCAAAATCAACAGGGTATTTGGAATAATTATGTTGAAAATCATTTGATACCACGATTAAATGGATTTGAATTATTGATGGCGAGTTATGCAATGGCTCATTTGAAATTAGATTTACTTCTTTCAGAAACAGGATTTAAACCTACTAAAGAACAAAGATTAAAAGTTTACCTAACAAATAGTTTAGAACAACATCACCCTGACACAGGAACTTTGTTTGCAAATTGGTTAAGTACTGAAGCAAACGAAGCTAATAAAGTTAAAAGAGACTCGCCCGTTATGTGTATAATAGGCAATCCCCCATACAGTGGAGAAAGTGCTAATAAAGGCGAATGGATTATGGGCTTAATGGAAGATTATAAAAAGGAGCCAGGTGGTATAGAAAAATTAAAAGAAAGAAATCCAAAATGGATTAATGATGATTATGTAAAGTTTTTGCGTTATGGTCAACATTTTATTGAAAAAAACGGGAGTGGTGTAATAGCGTTTATTAATCCACACGGTTTTTTAGATAATCCTACATTTAGAGGAATGCGATGGAATCTACTTAAAACATTTGATAAAATATACACTATTGATTTACACGGAAATAGTAAGAAAAAGGAAACTGCATTGGATGGTAGTGCAGATGTAAATGTTTTTGATATTATGCAGGGTGTTTCAATAAATATTTTTATAAAAACAGGGGTGAAAAAATCAAAAGATTTAGGAAGCGTGTTTCATTTCGATTTATTTGGAAAGAGAGAATTTAAATATAATTTCCTGAATGAAAACACAATAAAAACTATTCAATATAAAGAATTACCAAATATATTTCCAAACTACTTCTTTGTTGCAAAAGATTTTAAAGAACAAAACTCCTATGATAATGGATTTCCAATAGATAAATTATTTAATATCAATGGGGTCGGATTAACAACTGCACACGATGAATTTGTAATAAAACAGAATAAAAAAGATTTACTAAATTTTTATATCGATTTTCAACAAAGTGATAGGAACGAAGATTTATTACATAATAAATTTAATGTAAAGAAAAAAGATGGTTGGAATATTTTACAGGGATATGATAACATAAAAAACGAAATGGATTTAAACAAATTCATTGAACCAATTTCATATAGACCATTTGATAATAGATATGTTTTTTATGAAGATAAATTAGTTTGGAGAACTGCAAAAAAAGTTATGAAAAATTTTCTTAAAGAAGGAAATATCGGATTAACTCTTTGTAAACAATTTAAAACAGGAGACTCGTATTATCATACATTCATAACTAATAAAATTATTGAAAGTTCATTCGTCTCAAATAGAACAAGTGAAGTAACATCATCTTTTCCCCTCTACTTATATGGAGAAGATGAGAATCAACAAACCATTGACCAAATTATTGATAGAATCCCTAATCTCAATTCTGATATTATTAAAGAAATATCAAATAAAATTGGGTTACTGTTCAATAATGAAAAAGGAATTACAAAAGATACATTCTCTCCGATAGATATTTTAGATTATGTATATGCGGTTCTACACTCTCCAACATATCGTGAAAAATACAAAGCGTTTCTAAAGATTGATTTTCCGAGAGTGCCTTTTCCTAAAAACAAAGAAACATTTTGGTCATTAGTTAAATTAGGAGGCGAAATCAGACAACTACATTTATTAGAAAGCCCAATAATAGAGAAATATATCACTCAATATCCAATAGCAGGAAATGATACTGTTAGTAAACCTCAATACAAAGAAGGAAAAGTTTATATTAACGAAACACAGTACTTTGATAATGTGCCTGAGATTAGTTGGAACTTTTTTATTGGAGGATACCAACCCGCCCAAAAATGGTTGAAGGATAGAAAAGATAGAAAGTTAGAATTTGAGGATATACTTCATTATCAAAAAATCATAGTTGCTCTTTTTGAAACAGATAGATTGATGAAAGTAATAGATAAGATAGATATCTAATAAATTTTTGAAGGATTAAAGTAAAGAATTAATCTGTTGAGAAACCTCTACTAATAGCTTTCTTATGTGAATTAACAGCAGATTTACTTCCCTTACTTTTAACATTCTTTGTCATTAAATCTTCGTTGGGTTTAACTATCTCTTTTTGATAGGCGAACTTACCTTTGCTATTCCATTTAATAGGAACTCCTTCTAAATAATTAGATACACTATTTTTAAGAAGAAAATCATTTAATTGAAACTTAATCCTTCCGGGTATATAAGATTTGAAATTTGTTGCACTAAGTTTGAAAGAGTCTCCTTTATTCATAATCTTTAGTTTTCTCTCTATTTCTTTCAAATCCCCTCCTATTGAAAACTTCCTCCTCTCCCCGCACCAACTAACTACGACCATATAAGAATACTTATCCTTTTCTACATATAATCTCGCTATTGAATAGAGT
>CAISYO010000097.1 GCA_903889745.1 uncultured Bacteroidota bacterium
AAATAATAAATTGGCAAAATAAATAGTAAAATCGCCATAATAGATTAAAATATCTTTAAATGGAATTTTCTTTTCAATCATTCGATTTACTTTTTCAGAAACGTCAATAGTAATTCCAATCGGAATAAACATAATTAGCATCACCGAAAAAGTAACTAAATAGCGTTTTAAAATGTATTTATCTATTATTTTCATATTTCAAGAGAAAAGAGATTAGAAAAAAGAGCATAGACTATTTTAATTTATCTAAAACTCATTTTACATTCTTTGTTCTATATTCTTTATTCTTTATTCTCGTTTATAATCGTTGACTCATTTGCACCACCATTTTATCTTTCCAAGCTCTAAAGGTTCCAGCGATAATTTGGCGTCTTGCTTCGCGAACTAACCACATGTAAAAACCTAAATTATGAATGGTTGCAATTTGTTTACCTAAAAACTCATCGGCAGCAAATAGATGGCGCAAATACGCTTTTGAATATTCAGTATCAACCCAAGTGTGCCCCATTTCGTCAATAGGCGAAAAATCAGCTTCCCACTTTTTATTTTTCATATTGATTGTTCCGTGTGCGGTGAACAACATACCATTTCGGGCATTTCGCGTTGGCATTACACAATCAAACATATCAATTCCTAACGCAATATTCTCTAAAATATTGATTGGCGTTCCTACACCCATTAAATACCTCGGTTTATCTTCTGGAAGAATGGCAGTCACTACTTCGGTCATTGCATACATTTCTTCAGCCGGTTCTCCTACTGATAAACCTCCAATGGCATTCCCTTGAGCGCCAGCATTTGCAATATATTCAGCCGATTCTGCTCTCAAATCTTTATACGTACTTCCTTGAACTATAGGAAAAAACGTTTGTTCGTAACCATATTTAAAGGGTAATTTTTCTAAATGATTGATGCATCGATCTAACCAACGGTGCGTCATGTGCATCGAACGTTTGGCATAACGATAATCGCATGGATAAGGCGTACATTCGTCAAAAGCCATAATGATATCGGCACCAATAGTTCGCTGTATTTCCATGACGTTCTCAGGCGAAAAGGAATGATACGATCCGTCAATATGCGATTTGAATTTTACGCCTTCTTCTTTAATTTTTCGATTAGAAGACAACGAATACACTTGGTAACCCCCTGAATCGGTTAAGATATTTCTATCCCAATTCATGAATTTATGTAAACCACCCGCTGCTTCTAAAATTTTAGTTTGCGGTCTTAAATATAAATGATAGGTATTGCCTAGAATAATATCAGGATTGATGTCTTCTCTTAATTCGCGTTGGTGCACCCCTTTTACCGAGGCAACAGTACCAACAGGCATAAATATAGGCGTTTCAATAACTCCGTGATCGGTTGTTATTTTTCCGGCTCTGGCTTTGCTTTGTGGATCTTTGGTAATTAAATCAAACTTCATAGTGTACTTTTACGAAACGCAAAGATAATTGAATTTAGAATTTAGAAATTAGAATTTGGAATTATTTATGAAATTCAGTAAAATTCAAAAATCGGTTTACTTCATCTCAATTACTTTCTCCTTTTTACTTTTCACTATCAACAATTCTTAATAACTTCTCATAAAATGATTTGTAGCACCAAAAAAATAAAATTACTTTTGTGGGCATATAACACATATTCTATTATAAATGTCTAACACACAACAACTACAAGATTTTACAACACAAGTGCGAAGAGATATTCTTCGTATGGTTCATGCCGTAAATTCAGGTCATCCAGGAGGTTCTTTAGGATGTGCCGAATTTTTGGTAACCCTTTACCAAGACGTTATGAAACGCAACCCTGGTTTTTCTATGGACGGCATAAACGAGGATATTTTCTTCTTATCGAACGGACATATTTCTCCTGTTTTTTACAGCGTTTTAGCAAGAAGCGGGTATTTTCCAGTAGCCGAATTAGCTACCTTTAGAAAATTAAACTCGAGATTACAAGGCCACCCAACCACTCACGAAGGTTTACCTGGAATTAGAATGGCTTCGGGTTCATTAGGCCAAGGTTTGTCGGTTGCCGTTGGTGCTGCTCAAGCTAAAAAATTAAACAAGGACAACCATTTGGTATTTGCTCTTCTAGGCGATGGTGAATTGCAAGAAGGTCAAAATTGGGAAGCCATCATGTATGCTTCGGCAAAAAAAGTAGATAACTTAATTGCTACTATCGATTTGAACGGAAAACAAATTGACGGAACTACAGACGAAGTTTTGGCAATGGGAAGTATAAAAGCAAAATTTGAAGCCTTTGACTGGATTGTATTAGAAGTTACAGCCGGTAATGACATTGATGCTATCAAAGCTGGGTTAGCTGAATCCAAATCAAAATCAGGTAACGGTAAACCCGTTTGTATTTTATTGCATACCGAAATGGGTAATGGTGTAGATTTTATGATGCACACACATGCTTGGCATGGTAAAGCGCCAAATGATGAGCAATTAGCCAATGCATTAGCACAAAATGTGGCAACTTTAGGAGATTATTAACGTAGTATTAAGATGAGAGACCAAAGTATTAAGACGAAAGATATGATTTGTAATACTGAGGATTTTAGCTTTTAAGACTTTTTATAAAATTTAAACAATTAAAAAATAGCATTGTGCCTTAGTGGCTTGGTGGCAAAAAATAATATGAAAAAATATATCAACCAAGGCAGTAAAGATACCCGTTCGGGATTTGGAGCTGGTATGACCGAGTTAGGTCAGAAAAATGAAAATGTTGTGGCGCTTTGTGCCGACTTAATCGGATCATTAAAATTTGATGATTTCAAGAAAAACCATCCTGAGCGTTTTTTCCAAATTGGGATTGCAGAAGCCAACATGATTGGAATTGCAGCTGGTTTAACCATTGGTGGAAAAATTCCGTTTACTGGAACGTTTGCTAACTTTTCTACCGGAAGAGTATACGATCAAATTCGTCAATCGGTGGCGTATTCAGATAAAAATGTTAAAATTTGTGCTTCGCATGCCGGATTGACTTTAGGGGAAGACGGAGCTACGCATCAAATTTTAGAAGATATTGGTTTGATGAAAATGTTACCTGGAATGACCGTTATTAATACTTGTGATTTCAACCAAACCAAAGCAGCAACTTTAGCGTTAGCCGATCATCATGGTCCTGCTTATTTGCGTTTTGGTCGCCCAGTAGTGCCTAACTTTATGCCAGCTGACGAACCTTTTGTAATTGGAAAAGCGATTCTTTTAAACGAAGGTACTGATGTTACCATTATTGCTACCGGACATTTAGTTTGGGAAGCATTAGTAGCAGCTGAAGCCTTAGAAGCAAAAGGAATTTCAGCCGAAGTAATTAACATTCACACTATTAAACCGTTAGACGAAGAAGCGATTTTAAAATCGGTTCAAAAAACAGGTTGTGTAGTAACGGCTGAAGAGCATAACATCATTGGCGGTTTAGGAGAAAGTGTTTCTAGATGTTTAGTTCAAAACCATTTAGTACCTCAAGAATTTGTTGCAGTAAACGATAGTTTTGGTGAAAGCGGAACACCAGACCAATTAATGGAAAAATACGGTTTAAACAGTGCCGCTATTATTGAAAAAGCCGAAAAAGTATTGGCTCGAAAATAATAGTCTACTTTACCTATATTAAAAATCCTCAGTAGTTGAGGATTTTTTTTGGTCTACATATTGTTTTATTTAAAAAAATGTGTCTATAATTAAAAGTATTTGTTATTTTTGACTTTATTTAAAAGCGCAACAAATGTTGAGCAAAGCTAACCAAAATGGCTAGCTTTGCTCAACTAAATAGCAAAAAACTGAGCATATATACAAGTTAGGCTAAATACTATGAAATAACTGTAGTCAATAAGCAAAAAAATGAAACCTGAAAAATTAGAAATATTTAAACGTCAAATTACTAAGAAAAGTAAAAGATTGACAGATTTGGAAAGCCATTTTAAATCTGAATTTAGTTTGCATGGAAGTGATTTTAAGATATCACGTAAAATATATGCCTGTCTTGATGGATTTGTTATTTTAAGAACTTTTTCGGATGTTAATTTCGAACCCTTTCAATTTTATGTAATAACAGAAAGGTTAGAAATTTTTTTAAAAAATAGACTTCCAATTAATACTAATGAAGGTCAACTAAACTTGTACAATCTTTTAAAAAATTCAATTGGTGTAGAATTGAGAAAGGGTCAAACTTGTGATTTCGGTAGTAAAGGAAAAGGAATAACGATAGGTGGAAGAATTAAAATTGATGGATTTCAAATATTGATTAGAGACTATCAAAATTTAGAAGAAACCCTAGAAACTCTTGCTGATATGAAGTTTGCGGTTTTCAGTCTTACAGATATTCAAATATTAGAAAATGAAAATGAATCACTAAAAAAAGCAATTGAAGATTTAGGTAAAGATAAGAACCCTTTAATCATAAGTGAGGGCAAAACAGATTGGAAATATTTTTTGTCAGCTTTACGATATTTTCATTCTAAAAACGAATTTAAAAATATTCAAGAAAGTTGGTTTTTAAAATTTGGTTCTGAACAAGACAAAAACTTAAATAATTGTGGAACAAATTTCATTTTAGATAACTCGGTTTCAAAATTAAATACTATACTAGATTCATTTATTGAATCAAGAAACTTAGAAAATGTAAGTTCTTGTCCTTTAAGAATTGGTATTTTTGATTCTGACGAAAAATCTGCTAAAACAAGAAATGACACAAAAAACAATGTTTATTCTTTTTTAATTGAACCACCAGATATTTCAACAGAATTTCTGTTTTCCAAATCGGAGATAATGACTACTTTAAATGGAAGAAGATTATATATTGGTAGTGAATTTGATAAACAAACCGGCAAACTTTTAAGTGATACTAATATTGTACTTGGTTACGACAATATTAATAGAAATAAAGCAGAGGTAAATAAGATTATTGACTCAAATGTTTTTGATAGCAATAATGTAAATATAGCGTTAACAAAAGAAGAGTTTGCAAAATCAGTTTTTTTAAAAAAAACAAAAATTTCTGAAGAAAGTTGGGAAAATTTTAGAAATATTTTTGAAAAAATTATAGATATATTAAATAAAAGCCACGCTCCGCCCCGATAGCGCGGATTTACAATCCGTGCCCAAAAAGCATATAAAAAGATTTACAAAGATTTATTCTATACAACTAAGCTAATGCTATCCCCTAGCTGGTGCGAGCGTCTCGCTCGTAACCATCGCTCACGCGATAAACGCAACTCAGGACAGTTAATCCTTTCGTATTGTTAAAAAATAAGCCAGCTGCAGTAACAAAAAGTTAGCAGTAATTGTATTGAAAAACATACAAATCAAGGACTTTTAAATAATTAAAAAGTTTGTTTATATTTGTTGATGCAAAACCATTTAAAACATGAACTACACAATGTCTTTTCAGGAAAGAGCCAAATTAGGTTTGGAACAGTTATCCAATCAATCGCCAGTTACCTTAACGATGGCGCGCAAACAGGCACAATCATTGAAGACGAAAAGCACTTCAAAAAACAAGAAACAAAGAGTTTAGAAAATTACATTGCTGAAAAAAATCTTTGGATATCTATTGATCTAACTCAATATGTTAGTGAGGGTGCTGAACAAAAAGTATATTTGAAGGATACTGAAAATGTGCTTAAACTAAATGATAGTATTTATTATAATTCTTGGAAAGATTATTTATATAATTTATTGCTTCACAATTATTTCTTTCCAGATACAGCCTATGATTTAATTGGCTTCACAAAAGATAATGACATTTTATATGCAGTTGTTCAACAAGCTTATGTTTCAATAACAGCTAATACAGATTTAAAGCAAGTTAAAGAATTTTTAACTCTTAACGGCTTTGAAAATAATCGCAATAATGATTATATCAATCACGAATTAGGAATTATCCTGGAAGATTTACATGATGAAAATGTTTTGACAAGAAATGAAGTGTTATATTTTATAGATACTGTTTTCTATGTAACCGAAACATTTTGGGATAAATAAAAAAACAACTGCTCCCACGCGAAACGTAACTTGACCAAGTTAATCCTTTGACGTGGTTCAATAAAAATCCTGAGTTTCCTCAGGATTTTTTATTACTTCACTTCTTTTACTCCTTTTAAAAAGAGCCACTTCATGAATATTTTTTCGCCATCGTGGGTTTTTATCGCTTGAAACTTGGGTGCTACTAATAACGCTACCATAAAACCAGTCATGGGTATCCAAATGCCTTGCAAATGCGTAGCAATGTCCACTACATATAAAGTAGGTAAATAAATCACCACAAACCCTAAGAAGTTGTATAGAAATGCTTTTACTTTTTTACTCATATTTTTTATTGTTGATTTTTTCTGTTTAATTATTGTATAACTTATCAATACTCCCTACTCACTACTTCCATCTCCATCCTGCACCATATACTTCCCCTTCTTACTCCCCTCATACATTTCATATTTCACAAAACGGGTTTCTAGTTTTCCGTTAAAGAGTTTAATTTTTCGGCTCGGCTTTAAGCCTACAAATTTCAATGCTTCTAAATTGGCGGTAATAAACCAAGCATTAGTATTCGGGTAACTTTGTTTTAAAGTATCGCCTATTTCTCGGTAAAAACGTTCCATATCAATATCTAATCGCTCCCCATAAGGCGGATTAAACACCATGTGCAACGGTCCTTCGGTTGTCTTTTTCGAATCGAAGAAATTGTCATTGCTCACTTTTACATATTCGTCCAAATTAGCATTTTTGATATTATCTTTTGCTTTAGCGGCCGCACTTGGCGCTTTATCATATCCAGTAATAGTGTAATGAAACTCGCGGGTTTTCTTCAATAGCGATTCTAAAATGTTATCGAATAATTCGGCATCCCAATCCTTCCATTTTTCAAAACCAAACTCTTTACGATTAATGTTGGCCGGAATATTACAAGCAATCATCGCAGCTTCGGCTAAAATAGTCCCCGATCCACACATAGGATCAACAAAATGGCTATTGCCTTCCCAACCCGATAAAATAAGCATTCCTGCGGCTAATACTTCGTTAATCGGTGCAATATTTGTAGCTGTTCGATATCCTCTATGGTGCAACGAAGCGCCAGAAGAATCCAAGGAAACCGTTACCGTATCGCGATCAATGTGTACGTGAATTTGTAAATCGGGAAAATCTTTATCGATGCTAGGACGCTTTCCGTCAATAGCTCTGAATTGATCTACAATAGCATCTTTGGTTTTCAAAGCCACAAACTGACTGTGGTTAAAATTTTCAGAATGCAAAGTTGTTTCTACCAAAAACGTAAGATGCGGCGTTAAATAATCGGTCCAATCAATCGCCATAATGCCATCATACAAGGTTTTTTCATTATGCGCTCGAAACGTTTTAATGGGTTTTAAAATTTTTAATGCCGTGCGTAAGGCTAAATTAGATTTGTACATAAAACCTTTATCGCCTTTAAAATGAACAACACGAGTTCCTATTTCTACTTGTTGTGCTCCTAAAAGTTGTAATTCTTTAGCTACTATTTCTTCAAAACCAAAAAAAGTTTTGGCGGTCATTTTATAATTTTCCATGCTTGCATTTGAAATTCCATTGCAAAAAACCATTGCAATGTGAATAATTAAGGTAATCTTGTGCAAAAATACATTAAATTTGCTACTTGAAAGAAATGAAAACCGAATTAATGTCAGAACAGCATTCTATACACGCTTCCACAAACCAACCCGTAACTGCTAATTGGTTTGAATCTTGGTTTGATACTCCTTATTACCATATTTTATACAAAGAGCGTAACGACGATGAGGCGGAGTTGTTAATGGATAATTTAACCCAGTATTTGAATCTTCCGGAAGAAGCAAAAATATTAGACTTAGCTTGTGGTAAAGGCCGTCATGCAATTTATCTGAATTCGTTAGCGTATGACGTTACCGGTGCTGATTTATCGGAAAATAGCATTGCCGAAGCCACTAAATTTGCCAATGAAAAACTGCATTTCAAAGTGCACGATATGCGTGAGCCTTTTGAAGAAAAATATGATGCTATTTTCAATTTATTTACTAGCTTTGGGTATTTTGATGATGATGCCGACAATTATAAAACATTAAAAGCCATTCACAATAGTTTGACCGAAACCGGATTTGCCGTACTTGATTTCATGAATGTGGATTATGTGTTGGAAAATTTGGTTCCCAATGAAGTAAAATCGGTGGATGGAATTGATTTTCATATCAAACGCTATGTAAAAGACGGCTATATTTTCAAAGAAATTAATTTTGAAGACCAAGGAAAAACCTTTCATTTTACCGAAAAAGTTCAGGCATTACGCTTGGAAGATTTTGAACAAATGATGGAAAAAGCGGGTATATTTTTGTTGGATTTTTTTGGCGATTATAAATTGCGAAAATTTTACAAAAGTCAATCCGAACGTTTAATTATGATTTTTAAATAATGCACTATATCATTACTTTTTCGGCTGTAATTATTGGGTTTTTTATAGCGTTGTTTTTAAAACCGCAAAAGAAAAAAAACATCAAATTATTATTGGCGTTCAGTGGCGCTTTCTTGCTATCGTTGACCGTTTTACATTTACTTCCCGAATTATTTAGTGAAGGACATAATCCTATTCACGAAGGCGAAGCTACACCTGCTTCATTACCTGTTGGCGTGTTCATCATGATTGGAATTTTGTTCCAAATCTTATTAGAATTTTTCTCTAAAGGAGCCGAACACGGTCATGTTCATGTTCATACTGACGCGCACAACGAATTACATCATATTCCGTGGTTGTTATTTATTAGCTTGTGTATTCATGCGTTACTGGAAGGTTTTCCAATTCATGAGAATCAAAATTTAGCCTACGGAATTGCAGTACATCATTTTCCAATTGCTATTATTTTAACTTTGTTTTTTGTGAATGCAAAAATGAACAAATGGATGGTTTTTTCCTTTATGTTTGCCTTTGCACTGATGACACCACTAGGCACGTTATTAGCAGAACAAATGCATTTTGCACAACACTATTCTAAGGAAATTTCGGCAGTTGTCGTTGGGATTTTATTTCATATTTCGTCGACCATTATTTTTGAAAGCAACGAAGGACATAAATTCAATTTGGCTAAAATTACCATGATTGTTTTTGGATTTGCATTAGCATATATAATTGAAATGGGACATTCGCATTAATTTACCAAACTATTTTCAACCAAAGCACTATTTGAAATGAACTTTACCAAAACCACCGAACAATCTTCAAAATATGAACATTTAGAAAAAATGTCGGTTAGCGAATTGTTGGCTAATATCAACCATGAAGATAAAACAGTTCCTTTAGCCATTGAAAAAGCATTGCCTCAAATTGAAAAATTAGTGACCGAGGTAGTAAGTAAAATGAAACAAGGCGGTCGATTATTTTATATTGGAGCAGGAACTTCGGGCCGATTAGGTATTGTAGATGCTTCAGAATGTCCGCCAACTTTTGGTGTTCCATTTGATTTGGTTATTGGAATTATTGCTGGTGGCGACACCGCGATTAGAAAAGCAGTTGAATTTGCAGAAGACGACAAAGAACAAGCTTGGAAAGACTTACAAGCCTGGAATATTAATGAAAAGGATGTGGTTATAGGAATTGCAGCTTCAGGAACTACACCCTATGTTATTGGTGGATTAGAAAAGTGCAACCAACAAAATATTTGCACAGGAAGTATAAGTTGCAATGCCGAAAGTCCGTTATCAAAAACGGCAAAATTTCCAATTGATGTCGTTGTAGGTCCAGAGTTTGTAACCGGTAGTTCGCGCATGAAAGCAGGTACAGCACAGAAGTTAGTTTTGAACATGATTTCCACTTCAACCATGATTCAGTTAGGTAAAGTAAAAGGTAATAAGATGGTAGATATGCAACTGAGTAACAATAAATTAGTTGACCGAGGAACTCGTATGATTATGGATGAAATTTCAGTTACGTATGAAGAAGCCAACGAACTTTTAGCTAGCCACGGAAGTGTTAGAAATGCAGTAGATTTTTATTTAAATTCGAAATAAATGGCAACAAACAAATCCATTCTTGCAAAAGGTATTAAATATTTAGCCGCAGCTTTACCCTTATTGTTTGTTGGACCTGTCGTAATTACTAGCGCGTTTAAAAACGAGAAACATCCTTTGTATGTTTATGTATTAATATTAGGAATAATCATTGGTTTTGCCGCTATGTTTCTAATCTTTAAAGGCATTACTACTATTTTAAAAAGTTTATTCGATGGTGATAAAAATTAAAATTATGAAATCTATTGTTTTAGGATTATTTTTCTTACTCTTAACTTCGTGTTACCAACAAGAGCGAAATTGTACCGATTTTAAAACGGGTAAATTCACTTCTGAAACTGAAATAGAAGGCAAAAAATTCACGAGTACTTTTGAAAGAAATGATTCCATTCAAATCGAAATGTATGAAGGTAAAATAGATACTTTTAAAGTGCGTTGGACAAACGATTGTGAATATGTCATTCAAAATATTCATCCTAAAAACAGAGCTGAGAAGAAACCGGTACAAATGAAAATTTTGACAACCAACTCAAAATCATACACTTTTGAATATTCATTTGTTGGTGATGCAAAAAAACAGCGCGGAACTGCAACAAAATTAAATTAATGAACGTATAATTAGTCAAAAAGCAAAAACAATGGAAGTATTTTTAAACCCAGATGCATGGGTGGCGTTATTAACTTTAACTTTTTTAGAGATTATTTTAGGAATTGATAACATCATTTTTATCTCAATAGTAACTGGTAAATTACCCGAAGAAAAACGCAAAAAAGCTACTCAATTAGGTTTGTTTTTAGCAATGTTTATGCGTATAGCCTTACTGTTTGGAATCACTATTTTAATTGCCATGAAAGCACCTTGGTTTAGCTTTGATATTGGTTGGTTTTCAGCTGATATAACTGGTCAAGCCTTAATATTATTACTTGGTGGTTTGTTCTTAATTTATAAAAGTACTAAAGAAATTCATGAAAAAGTAGACCATAAAGGCGAAGAAGAAAAAAGTATGCAATCGAGTGCTGCTAAATCTTTTGGCAGTGTTATTATTCAAATTTTATTGATTGATTTGATCTTTTCAGTTGATAGTATTTTAACAGCCGTTGGAATGACTAACGGAATCGAAGGAGCTTTAGCCATAATGATTACTGCAGTAGTTATTTCTGTAGCTATTATGATGTTATTTGCTGTCCCTGTTGGCAATTTTGTCAATGCTAATCCTTCTATTCAAATTTTAGGATTAGCCTTTTTAATCCTAATCGGATTTATGTTAATTACCGAAAGTATGCATTTATCGCATGCACAGTTAGCAGGTCAACATGTGGGCGCCGTTCCAAAAGGTTATTTGTATTTTGCGATTGCATTTTCATTAGCGGTAGAATTTATTAATATGAAAATGCGTAAAAAGAAATAATAGTAGTAACGAATGGCTCGGGACATACTGGCGGTCCATTTTCCTGCTATACATTACAATAAAAAAGGGTCACTACGAGTACGTCAGCAACCCTTTTTTATTTTCATTACTATCAGGGTTAGTTAGTATTTGTATTGTTTATTTGCTTCAAAAAAATTAAGACAATCCAGTAATTACTCCGTAATTATCAATATCAATTCGTTCAGCATTAGGAACCGCTGGTAAACCAGGCATTCGCATTACCTCACCTAAAAGCGGCACAATAAATCCGGCTCCGCTAGCTATTTCAAATTCACGAACGGTAATGTCAAAATTCGTTGGTCTACCAATTAACTTCTCATTATCAGAAAAACTGGCTGGTGTTTTTGCCATACAAACCGAAAAATGACTAAAACCTAAATCGTTGATCATTTTTAATTGGGCTTTAGATTTTGGAGAAAACTCTACTTCATTCGCTCCATATATGTTCTTAGCTACAGTATTTATCTTATATTCAATACTATCTGAAGGTTGATACAACGGTTTGTAATTTGCCGTTCCTTTTTCAATTTCGGCAACTACTTTTTGCGCTACTTCTGCAGAACCTTTTCCACCATGAATAAAAGCCGTACTTACAATAGCTGTAACTCCTTTAGTGGTACACAATTCTTTTAACTTGTCATATTCTGCTTGGGTATCATCTGGGAAAGCATTAATACAAACTACAGGATTCAATCCAAATTGTTGCATATTTTCGATGTGCTTTTCTAAATTACAAAAGCCTTTTTCAATAGCGCTTACGTTTTCGGTTTTGAAATCTTCCGCCGCTAATCCTGCGTGGTGTTTTATAGCTCTAATTGTTGCTACTAACACAACTGCATCAGGTTTTAAACCACTTTGTTCGCATTTAATGTGCAGAAACTTCTCAGCGCCTAAATCAGCACCAAAACCTGCTTCTGTCACCACATAATCAACAAGAGATAATCCCATTTTAGTTGCAATTGCTGTATTTGTCCCTTGAGCAATACTGGCAAATGGTCCACCATGTAAAATAGCTGGATTTCCGTCGATGGTTTGAACTAAATTGGGTTTAATAGCATCTTTCAATAACGTTGCCATTGCTCCTACTACATTTAAATCGCGAGCAAAAATGGCTTTTCCTTCCAATGTTTTACCAACGAATATATTTCCTAATCGGAATTTTAAATCTGCTAAATCTTTTGCCAAACATAAAATCGCCATCACTTCTGATGCTGGCGTTATGTTGAAGCCGTCTTCACGCATGGTTCCATTTGCTTTAGCGCCAACTCCTATGATAATTTGGCGCAACGAACGATCGTTCATATCCATTACCCGTTTCCAAGCAATAGATTTTGGATCTAGATTTAAGGAATATTTGGTGTTTTGTAAATTATTATCAATCACCGCCGAAAGTAAGTTATTCGCCTTTTCAATTGCCGAAAAATCGCCTGTGAAATGCAAATTGATATCTTCCATTGGCAACACTTGCACATAACCACCACCAGCTGCTCCACCTTTTAAACCAAAAACAGGCCCCAATGAAGGCTCGCGTAAAACCGCATTCGCTTTTTTACCAATATAATTCAAACCATCCGTCAAACCGATAGACATGGTGGTTTTTCCTTCCCCATATTTAGTAGGCGACATAGCTGAAACTAAAATTAGTTTTCCTTTAGGATGTTCTTGTTGCAAATGAAGTGGTAATTTAGCTTTATACTTACCGTAATATTCTAAATCGTCTTCTTTAATATTTATTTTTTTGGCAATTTCTTTGATATGAGACATCGTTGCATTTTGTGCAATTTCAATATCTGATGGAAATGTAGGCATGTTATTGTGTTTTAATTTAGGGTAAAAGTTGTGATTGTGATAGTAAAAAAGACCTTCATGGTTATAGAAACCTTGCAGGCCAAAAATTTATTCTAACGACAATGTGATTTGTCCGTCTTCATCTAATTCAGTTTGAATATCGTCTGAAAGATTACTTTCATCTGAAACTTCCATTTCTTCAGGAACTATTTCTTCCGGTTCTTCATACGGTAATGATTCTAATAAATTGATTTGTTTCAATTTATCTGCGGTCAATTGATTACCTAAAGCTTTAATTCCTTTAACAGCTATAAATTGCTCTAAATCAATTGTTTGATTTTCTTTTTGAATTCCTTTTACTTTGGTAAAAATTACCTCAGCAACCGGACGCCAATCTGTTGAAACGATTTCTAATTGTGATTTCTCATGTTCAGTGATGAAGATTTCTTCTTTGTTTTCATTTTCAACTAAGAAACGTTTCACAAAATAACGGTCTTTTTCGCCACAATAATAAATACATGAAACCGGCTTATTTGGATTCCATTTTTCCAACACTATCATATCTTCTTCGAAATGCGTTGTCAATTCTGGAATAATGGTTTTTAGTTTTCCCGATTGATTCACAATCAGCAAACGATCATTTGGGCGGAATTCACCCAACAATTCCCCTCTTCCATCTACATTCAAGCGTTGTACTGTGTCATCAAACCAAACTTTTCGTGGACGCAACGTTGAAATTCCTTTCTCTTTAAGCTCTATTTTTTTGATTGGATATTTGGTCACGGTATTGCCTCGTGAAGCCCTTCCTTTGATAGCAATATCAGTGAAATCAACATCCCATTTTAGTTTTTTCACGCTACCTACTTGACGTAATAAAATCGTTACTACTTCGGCTTCACCATTTGGATTGGCAGAAAAATACAGTACCATGGAACCTTTATTTTCTTGTGTTAAATCGTAAAATTTATCACGAGTAACACCCGAAACATTGAAGCGTTTTATAAAAGTAGAACCGTTATTACCATCACGATACATCATGTTGTAAATTGTTCTTTTGTCGTTTTTATCAAAAACAGCAATATGAATAATGTCTTTTCCAACGAATTTTTTGTCATCCACTTTTGCTACCATCATTTTTCCATCGCGAAGGAAAACAATTACATCATCAATATCTGAACAATCAGCTACATATTCGTCTTTCTTTAAACCCGTTCCAAAGAACCCTTCTTCCCGATTTACATATAATTTTGTATTTCTTAAAACTACTTTTGTAGCCTCAATAGTATCAAAACTTCTTAATTCTGTTTGACGCTCGCGCCCAATTCCATATTTATCTTTTAATCTTTGAAAGAAATCTATCGTGTACTCAATAATAAGGTCCAAATGGTATTTCACTTGTTCCATTTCGGCTTCCAATTTCGAAATTGCATCATCCGCTTTATCCGAGTCGAAACGCGTAATACGAATCATTGGAATTTGTGTCAATTTTTGCAAATCATCGTCATTAATCTCCCTAACAAATGATTTTAAAAACGGCTCAAATCGGTCATACATATATTTATACAACGATTCTCTATCGGAATACAATTTGAAGTCGATATACATTTCTTCACGAATGAAAATCTTTTCTAAAGTTGAGAAATGCCATTTATTTTCTAATTCGTCTAACTGAATTTCCAGTTCACGTTTGAGCAAATCAACCGTTCTATTGGTCGAAATTTTCAACATATCTGAAACACCGATAAACAAAGGCTTATGATTTTCAATTACACAACCTAGAGGCGCAACCGAAGTTTCACAAGCGGTAAACGCATACAACGCATCAATGGTTTTATCAGGAGAAACGCCCGGCGGAAGATGAATTAAAATTTCAACCTCAGCAGCCGTATTGTCTTCGATTTTCTTGATTTTGATTTTCCCTTTTTCGTTGGCTTTCAAAATACTATCAATCAAGGTTGATGTATTGGTTGAAAACGGAATTTGGGTTATCACCAACGTTTGTTTGTCTAATTGACCAATTTTTGCACGCACACGCACACGACCACCGCGTAATCCATCATTGTAATTGGAAACATCTGCAATACCTGCGGTTGGGAAATCAGGAAATAAGGTAAAAGGTTTCCCTTTTAATATTTTGATAGATGAATCTATTAATTCATTAAAGTTGTGCGGTAACACTTTTGTCGATAAACCTACGGCAATACCTTCGGCACCTTGCGCCAACAGCAAAGGAAACTTTACTGGAAGATTAATTGGTTCCGCACGACGACCATCATAGGACATTCCCCATTCAGTAATTTTTGGAGAATACAACACATCGTGACCAAATTTTGAAATTCGGGCTTCAATGTAACGGGAAGCAGCAGCACTATCTCCTGTTAAGATATTCCCCCAGTTTCCTTGCATGTCGATAATTAGGTCTTTTTGCCCAATTTGCACCATAGCATCACCAATACTCGCATCTCCGTGAGGATGATATTGCATGGTGTGACCCACGATATTCGCCACTTTATTGTAACGACCATCATCTAACTCTTTCATAGAGTGCATAATACGACGTTGCACCGGTTTAAAACCATCTTCAATCGCAGGAACTGCTCGTTCTAGAATTACATACGAAGCGTAGTCCAAAAACCAATCTTTGTACATTCCTGTAACTTTGGTAATGGTGTCTTCTGGGTTTTCGTTGTTTTCGTAAAAATGATGTCCTGTAGAAACACGAATATCGTCAAAACCTTCCTCGTTAGTAGATTGGTCTTGGTTATCGAAATTTTCGTCTTCGTTTGGAATGATGTTATCTTCTTCTTCGTCTTTCATATCTTTGTAGCACTATGTTACTCAAAGTTTTACACTAAGTTTCACAATGTTATAATATTAATCTTTTAATTCCGTCTTTTAATGATTTTTTATAAAAATTTAAAAGTAAACCTAATCTACATTCCGAAAGTCTCATATAAGTTAAACATTGTGCTGTATGCTCTAATGTAAACTCTTCAACGACTTTCAATTCAACAATAATCTTATTATTTACAAGTATATCAACTCTGTAGCCTCAATCCATTTAATATCTTCATAAACAACTGGAAATGCTTTCTGTTGTTTAACTTCTAAACCGCACTTCGTTAATTCATAGGCTAAACATTCTCTATACACTTTTTCCAACAATCCTGAACCTAACTTTGTATGAACTTTGTAAGCACAATCCAAAATGATTCGGCTAATTTCATTTTCTTCAGTCATATTTTTTGTATCACAATATTACACTAAGTTATTCACTATGTTTCGCAATGTTTAATAAATCTTGGTGTGACTTTGTGTTAAACTTTGAGAAACTTTGTGCTACCATCACTTCTCCACTACATCCAATTCTACTTTCAAATTGTTAATGATAAACTCTTGTCGGTCTGGGGTATTTTTACCCATGTAGAACTCTAACAAGGTTTCAATTGAAGTAGCTTTATCTAACATGACTGGATCTAATCGAATGTCTTGCCCGATGAAATGCTTGAACTCATCTGGCGAAATTTCCCCTAATCCTTTGAATCGGGTGATTTCTGGTTTTGGCTTTAGCTTTTCAATGGCATCAACTCGTTCTTGATCAGAATAACAATAAATCGTTTCTTTTTTATTTCGCACACGGAATAAAGGCGTTTGTAAAATATACAAATGTCCGTCTTTAATCAACTCAGGGAAAAACTGCAAGAAAAACGTAATCAATAATAAGCGAATGTGCATACCATCGACATCGGCATCGGTTGCAATTACTATATTATTGTAACGCAAATCGCCCATATCTTCCTCAATGTTTAATGCTGCTTGTAATAAATTGAATTCTTCGTTTTCGTACACAATTTTCTTGGTCATTCCATACGAGTTCAAAGGCTTACCCCGTAAACTAAACACCGCTTGCGTATTCACATCACGACTTTTAGTAATCGAACCCGAAGCCGAATCTCCCTCGGTAATAAAAAGTGTACTTTCTAAACTTCTTGGATTTTTAGCATCGGTTAAATGCACACGACAATCGCGTAATTTTTTATTGTGAAGACTGGCTTTTTTAGCACGGTCTTTGGCTAATTTTCTAATTCCTGAAAGCTCTTTACGTTCGCGTTCGGCTTGTAAAATCTTACGCAATAATGCATCAGCTACTTCTGGGTTTTTATGTAAAAAATTGTCTAACTTCGTTTTGATGAAATCATTCACAAATGAACGTACCGAAGGACCATTCGGACCAATATCGGTTGAACCCAATTTGGTTTTGGTTTGTGATTCAAAAACAGGTTCTTCCACTTTAACAGAAACTGCTGAAACAATCGACTTACGTATATCAGAAGCTTCAAAAGGTTTGTTGTAAAACTCTTTGATGGTTTTTACAATCGCTTCACGAAAAGCACCTAAATGCGTTCCTCCTTGCGTGGTATTTTGTCCATTGACAAATGAATGGTATTCTTCTGAATATTGCGATTTACTGTGTGTAATTGCCACTTCGATATCGTCGCCCAACAAATGAATTGTTGGATATACCATATCGTCTTCGTGAATCGCTTCTTCTAATAAATCTTTTAAACCGTTATCTGAAAAATACTTTTCGCCATTGTAAAAAATAGTCAATCCTGTATTTAGATAACAGTAATTTTTGAGCATCTTGATGATGTACTCATTACGGTATTTGTAGTTCTTGAAAATCGCTTCATCGGCAACAAATGAAACTTTCGTTCCTTTTCGTTTCGTAGTTTCTTGAACGTCTTCTTCTAACGTTAGATTTCCAGCAGAGAATTCCGCTGCTTTTTGTTGGTTATCACGCACCGATTCTACTCGGAAATAATTAGAAAGTGCATTAACTGCTTTGGTTCCTACACCATTTAAACCAACCGATTTTTTGAAGGCTTTGGAATCGTACTTTCCACCCGTGTTCATTTTAGAAACAACATCAACGACTTTTCCTAACGGAATACCTCGACCATAATCGCGCACCGTTACGAGTTTATCTTTGATGGTAACTTCGATGGTTTTTCCGGCACCCATGACAAATTCATCAATACAGTTATCCAATACTTCTTTTAATAAAATATAAATACCATCATCGGGCGACGATCCATCACCGAGTTTTCCGATATACATACCGGGACGCATACGGATGTGTTCTTTCCAATCGAGGGAACGTATATTGTCTTCGGTATATTGATTTTGATCTAACATAAACAGAATTTGGATTTTGTGCTAATATAAAGGAATTAGCCCAATTTTAAAAACAGAAGTACTATAACTTATTGACATATTTACAAACAAAAAAACCGCTGAAATTCTTCAACGGTTTTTTCTATTATCTGTATTCTTTTCTCTTTTCTCTTTTCTCTCAAAATTACACGTTAAAACGGAAATGCATTACATCACCATCTTTTACAATGTATTCCTTACCTTCTACTCTTAATTTTCCTGCTTCTTTTACTTTAGCTTCTGAACCGAAATTAGAGAAATCTTCAAATGCAATAACTTCTGCACGAATGAATCCTTTTTCAAAATCGGTGTGGATTACTCCGGCTGCTTTTGGCGCAGTATCTCCGATGTTGATTGTCCAAGCACGAACTTCTTTAACACCAGCGGTGAAATAGGTTTGTAATTTTAATAATTTGTAAGCTGCACGAATCAACACTGCCGAACCTGGCTCGGTTAATCCCATGTCTTCTAAAAATATTTGACGCTCTTCGTAGCTTTCTAATTCGGTAATATCGGCTTCTGCTCCTACGGAAAGAATGATTACTTCTGCTTGTTCGTCTTTTACCAATTCGCGAACTTGGTCTACATATTTGTTTCCGTTTACTGCTGAAGATTCGTCAACATTACAAACATATAAAACAGGTTTGGTTGTGATTAGTTGGAATTCTTCCATCATATCCACCTCATCTTGATTTTGAGGAACAACCGTACGAGCCGATTTTGCTTCCATCAAAGTCTGACGAATTCTGTCTAACAACGCTTTTTCAGCTTGTGCTTCTTTATTTCCTGTTTTTGCTGCGCGATTGGTTTTTTCTAGACGTTTTTCAACGGTTTCTAAGTCTTTTAATTGCAATTCGATATCGATGGTTTCTTTATCACGAATTGGATTTACATTACCATCCACGTGCACAATATTATCGTTATCAAAACAACGTAAAACGTGAATAATGGCGTTACATTCTCTAATATTTCCTAAGAATTTATTTCCTAATCCTTCACCTTTACTTGCTCCTTTTACCAAACCTGCAATATCTACAATATCTACGGTTGCCATTTGAACTCGCTCTGGTTTTACCAATTCCTCTAAACGAGCAATACGCGGATCGGGAACGTTTACCACACCAATATTAGGTTCGATAGTACAAAACGGAAAGTTAGCACTTTGCGCTTTTGCGTTTGATAAACAATTAAATAAAGTTGATTTTCCAACATTTGGTAATCCTACAATTCCTGCTTTCATATTTAAGATTGCCACCAAGGCACGAAGGCTCAAAGTGTATTTTAAGTTATTTTTCTATTTTAGTTATTTAAGTCTGAGTATTTTTAACTTAAATTTTACTCATTATGTAAAAAAGCTTGTCTGTTTAACAATGTCTCTTCGCTTTCTACATGATTATCATCGGGAACACAACAATCAACAGGACAAACAGCAGCGCATTGTGGCTCTTCATGAAAACCTTTACATTCGGTACATTTTCCTGGAACAATGTAATAAATATCATCAGAAATTGGGGTTTGAGCCGCATCTGAATCAACTTCAGTACCATCTGGTAAAATGACTTTTCCGCTTAATTTAGTTCCGTCTTTATATCGCCAGTCGTCAGCACCTTCATAAATAGCCGTATTAGGACACTCTGGTTCACAAGCTCCACAGTTAATGCATTCGTCAGTTATAATTATTGCCATATCTTCAAAATTAGAAGTTAGAAGTTTTATAAAAATCTACTTATTAGTCTAACTAAATGATTATTTTTGTGCAAAATTACAATGTAAACCACATATATACAAGTTACAAATGTTACAAAGTGAAATAAAATCGAGTTTTGTTGAATTAGGAAACTTTTTACGCCAATTTTCTTTAGAAAAAAATACTAAAGAAAATTCGGTGCTACAAAACGATTTATTTTATGATGATTTCATTTCGTTAATTGAATTATCGCAATCGCACAATGGTTGGTTTACTCCAGAGCAAGTCTATTTCAGTATTCAATCTTGGGGAAATGCGTTAACAGAAACCGACCTAAACCATTGGCTTTCTTCGTATGATTTTTCAAAAATAACACCTAAAAAAATTGGTTTAATTTTGGCAGGAAATATCCCGTTAGTTGGTTTTCATGATTTTCTTTCGGTATTGATTTCGGGTCATGATGTGCTTGTAAAAACTTCTTCAAGCGACCAACATTTATTGAAATTTTTAGCCAAATATTTGATTGCTATTCAACCTGAACTTAACTCAAAAATAACTTTTGTTGAAGGAAAATTAGAAGGTTTTGATGCGGTAATAGCCACCGGAAGCAACAACACAGCACGTTATTTTGAATATTATTTTAAAGGAAAACCTAGTATCATTCGTAAAAACAGAAATTCGGTTGCTGTTTTAAATGGAACAGAAACTCACGAAGAATTAGTTGGTTTAGGTGAAGATATTTTTAGATATTTTGGTTTGGGATGTCGTAATGTTTCTAAACTTTTTGTACCAAAAGATTACAATTTTGAAGCATTTTTTAAAGCCATGTTTGAATATAGCGAAATAATTCAATATGAAAAATATGCGAATAATTATGATTACAATAAAGCGGTTTTCTTGATGAGTAACTTCCAGTTATTAGATAATGAGTTTTTAACAATCAAAGAAGATACGAGTTACTCCTCTCCTATTTCTTCCATTTTTTATGAATTTTATGATAGTTTAGAAGAAGTTAAATCACGATTAAGTAATGATACAGATCAAATTCAATGTATCGTTTCAAAAGATCTAATTGAAAATTCAATTGTTTTTGGACAAACGCAGCAACCAAAACTTTGGGATTATGCAGACAATGAAGATACTTTGGCCTTTTTATCAAAAATATAATTACACAATTACTATTTTTTAGCAATATCTAAAACGTTTTCGTTAATAACATGGGGTAATTATTATCAAATTATAACTCATTTTTAAATTCCTATTTACGAAATTTGCTTTTTTAAAAACACACATATCTAACTACATACAACATAATGAAAAAACACAACTACAGCGCAGGTCCTTGCATACTTCCTCAAGAGGTTTTTAAGCAATCGGCGCAAGCCATATTAGATTTTAATAATTCTGGATTGTCTATTTTAGAAATTTCGCACCGAAGTAAAGATTTTGTTGCCGTAATGGAAGAAGCTAGAGCATTAGTTTTAGAACTTTTAGGATTAGAAGGCAAAGGATATCAAGCATTATTTCTAGCAGGTGGTGCAAGTTTAGAATTTTTAATGGTTCCTTATAATGTAATGAAAGTAGACGGAAAAGCCGCATACTTAGATACGGGAACTTGGGCAAGTAGTGCTATTAAAGAGGCAAAACATTTTGGTGAAACCTTAGTAGTTGCTTCCTCAAAACCAGAAAATTACAATCATATTCCAAAAGATTTTACTATTCCTGCTGATGCCTCGTATTTTCACTGTACTAGCAATAATACAATTTTTGGAACGCAAATGAAATCATTTCCACAAACCGATGTTCCTTTAGTATGTGATATGAGTTCGGATATTTTCTCAAGAACATTAGATTTTTCGCAATTTGATTTGATTTACGCTGGCGCTCAAAAAAATATGGGTCCAGCCGGAACCACTCTAGTTGTAGTAAAAGAAGCACTATTAGGAAAAACCGGTAGAACTATTCCAAGTATGTTAGATTACCAACAACATATTTCGAAAGAAAGTATGTACAATACACCTCCTGTATTTCCAATATATGCATCTCTTTTAACATTACAATGGTTGAAAAACTTAGGCGGAATTGCAGCTATAGAAAAAATCAACGAAGCAAAAGCAAACTTATTATTTACAGAAATAGACCGAAATCCTTTATTCAAAGGAACGGCTGCTAAAGAAGATAGAAGTACTATGAATGCTACTTTCTTATTGGTTAATGAAGACCATCAGGAAACATTTGATGCCATGTGGAAAGCTGCCGGAATTTCTGGATTAGCGGGTCATCGTTCTGTAGGTGGTTATCGTGCTTCTATGTACAATGCGCTACCATTAGAAAGTGTTCAGATTTTAGTGGATGTAATGAGAAATTTAGAAAATAATATTTAGTAATTAGCAATAACATAAAGTATGAAAGTTTTAGCAAACGACGGAATTTCAAAAAGTGGTATCAAAGCTTTAGAAAAAGGTGGATTTGAAGTCATTACTACAAAAGTAGCGCAAGAACAAGTTGCCAATTATATCAACACAAACGATGTACAAGTCATTTTAGTAAGAAGTGCTACCAAAGTACGTCAAGATATAATAGATGCTTGTCCTGGTTTAAAAATCATTGGTCGTGGCGGTGTAGGAATGGATAATATTGATGTAGATTATGCTCGTGAAAAAGGATTACACGTAATCAATACACCAGCTTCATCCTCTGAAAGTGTTGCCGAATTGGTTTTTGCTCATTTATTTACAGGAGTTCGTTTTTTACATGATGCGAATAGAAATATGCCACTTGAAGGCGATTCTAATTTTGACGGATTGAAAAAAGCGTATGCAAACGGAATTGAACTACGTGGTAAAACATTAGGAATTGTTGGTTTTGGTCGAATTGGACAAGCAGTTGCAAAAATGGCATTAGGATTAGGAATGAAAGTAATTGCAGCCGATAAATTTGTTACTGAAGCCATAATTCGTGTCGATTTTTATAATGGTCAATTCATTAATGTAGATATTGTTACCGAATCATTAGAAAATATTTTCAAGCATTCTGATTTTATTACCTTACATGTACCTGCACAAGATGGATATGTAATTGATAAAGCTGAATTTCAATTGATGAAAGATAATGTTGGAATTGTAAACTGTGCTCGTGGAGGTGTTATAAATGAAGTAGCTTTAATTGATGCATTAGATGAAGGTAAAGTTTTATTTGCCGGTTTAGATGTATTTGAAAACGAACCTACACCAGAAATTCAAATATTAATGCATCCGAAAATTTCATTAACTCCACATATTGGTGCGGCGACTGAAGAAGCTCAAGATCGAATTGGAACCGAACTAGCAGAACAAATTATCAGCTTATTAAAAAAATAATTATTATTCTATAAAATCTTTAAAAAAGCATCGATAGTATCGGTGCTTTTTTTAATTTTGACATTATTTAAAATTGGGAAAAACAGACCACTTACCATTCTCATGAAAAAACTAAAAGAACGCTGGGGTGTTAAAAGTAATAAACAAATTGTAATTATTTTTATAGTATTTGCAATTACCGGATTTAGTTCCTTACAATTAGCAAAACCTTTTTTGTCATTAATAGGAATTCCCGATACCTTTGAACCGCATTGGTTGTATCGCGTGTTACGTCTATTATTAATTTTTCCTATTTACCAAATAATATTAGTCTTTGTAGGATATATTTTTGGTCAATTTTCATTTTTTTGGGAATTTGAAAAAAAAATGTTAGTACGATTAAAATTAGGATTTATCGCCCGTTATATTGATTCAAAAATAAAAAAGGAGCTATAATTTATAGCTCCTTTTTTATTTATTTTTTATAGTTTGTCTTAATAACATAAGTGTAAAACCAAGTTATTGTGAAGGTAGGTATAACATCTAACATAGGAATCATTTCTTCTATAAACCCAAAAATACCAGCAACTTTCCCTACTGTTCCTTTATACATATAAGCTAAGAGTAAACCGGAAATAGGTGCCCAAATAATATCAATACCTTCACCAAAAAATGGAATCGTATAAGATATTAAACCAATTCCATCAAATAGTAAACTTAAAATTAATTTGATTTCCTTATGGTCTTTTTTCGTGTTTTGAACAAGTTCTGTCATATTATCATATTTAAATTACACATCAAATATAACAAAATTAGTGCCAATTTATTCTTTATGAATCATTTTATAGAAATCATCTCTGTATTCTTTCTTATCAAATATGCCTCCATATTGTAATGTAGAGGTATAACTACTTTCATCTTTAATTCCTCGGCTCGATACACATAAATGGGTTGCTTCCATCACAATCATAACGCTATCTATCTCTAAAACCGATTTTAGTTCATTAAAAATCTGCATGATCATTCGCTCTTGAACTTGAGGTCGGCGTGCATAATAATCTACAATTCTATTTAATTTTGACAAGCCAATAACTTTACCAGATGAAACATATCCAATGTGTGCTTTACCTACAATTGGTAAAAAATGATGTTCGCAAGTTGAATTAAAACTGATATTTGCTTCCACCAACATTTTATCATATTGATACGAATTGTCAAAAACCGAAACTTTAGGTTTATTGGCTGGATTCAATCCCGAAAAAATTTCCTGAACAAACATCTTTGCTACTCGGTGCGGAGTTCCCTGCAAGCTATCATCGGTTAAATCTAAACCTAACTCTTTCATAATAATCTCGAAATGTTGTTCAATAACTTCCATTTTTTGAGCATCAGAACGATGAAAAGCATCAGCACGCAAAGGAGTTTCGGCTGAGGTCATTTGATGATTATCGCCGATAATGTCAAATATTTCTTTTTCAATTGTAGTATTCATAGCAATATGTCCTTCTATTTTAATTTCGATTTATAATACTTATGTAATTTTTCCAATTTTGGAGCAATAACCATTTGGCAATAACCTTGCTCTGCATTTTGATTGTAATAGTTTTGATGATATTCCTCTGCAGGATAAAAAACAGTAGCCTTAGATACTTTAGTTACAATTTCCTTATCATACAATTTTTCTCCACTAATTAATGAAATGTATTTTTCTGCTTTATCTTTTTGCACCTCAGAATGATAAAAAATTTCACTTCGGTATTGCGTCCCAACATCAGCTCCTTGACGATTCAAAGTAGTAGGATCATGTGTTCCAAAAAATACTTCTAATAAATCTTCGTAGGCCACTTTATTTGGATCAAACGTTATTTGTATCGCTTCGGCATGACCAGTTTCTCCTGAACAAATATCCTTATATGTAGGATTCAAAGTTTTACCACCAATATATCCCGAAACTACTTTTTCAACTCCATCAATTTCTAAAAAAATGGCTTCTGTACACCAAAAACAACCACCAGCAAATGTTGCTATTTCCATACCTGTTGTATTTTCTACTTGTATATTATTATTCTTATTCATTTCCGCTATCGAATTGTCTTTAGCCACACAAGAAACATTGGCAAAACAAAAACTAAAGAATGATAAGGGTATTACTATTTTCATTTTCGATTATTTTGTTTAACAAAAGTAATAAAATATTAAACACAAATTACGTTTTAACGAAAGTTTATCGTTTAGTAGATGAAAATAGATTTGAATTTGATTTTTTATTAGGCAAAAATCTTTGTTTCTTTGTAAAAAATAGTGGTATGATACTTGCAAAAAATCTACATAAATATTACGATTCATTACACGTATTAAAAGGTGTTGATTTACATATTCAAAAAGGAGAAATTGTTTCTATTGTGGGGGCATCAGGTGCCGGAAAAACAACGTTACTTCAAATTTTAGGCACTTTAGATCTTCCACAAAAACAAACAGATACAATATTAGAAATCAATGGGAAATCAGTTCTAAACTTACCCGATGTTGCGCTGTCTAAATTCAGAAATACTCATTTAGGATTTATTTTTCAATTTCATCAATTACTTCCCGAATTTTCGGCCTTAGAAAATGTTTGTATTCCAGGTTTAATTGCAAAAAATGAAAAATCAGTAGTAGAATTAGAAGCAAAAAAAATATTAACCTATTTAGGGTTAGCCGAAAGAATGCATCACAAACCGAGCGAACTTTCGGGTGGTGAACAACAACGTGTTGCGGTTGCTAGAGCCTTAATCAATAAACCAGCTGTTATTTTTGCCGATGAACCTTCAGGGAATTTAGATAAAACTTCGGCTCAAAACTTACATGAATTGTTTTTTAAATTGCGTGATGAATTTGGGCAAACGTTTGTTATTGTTACCCATAATGAAGAATTGGCCAACATGGCTGATCGAAAACTAACGATGGTAGATGGGAATATTGTAACGAGTAACTAATGAATGCCTCGGAACTTAAAGAAATTCTTGACGAAAAAGTCGAGTTGTACAACAATCCAAATTTCATTGAAAGCGATCCTATTCAGATTCCTCATTCCTATTCATTAAAGGAAGATATTGAAATAGCTGGGTTTTTAGCGGCTACTATTGCTTGGGGAAATCGAAAAATGATCATCAACAATGCCACTAAAATGATGGATTTGATGGGAAACTCGCCCTACGATTTTGTCATGAATCATTCCAATTCACAATTAGAAAATTTAGAAAATTTTGTGCATCGCACTTTTAACGGACAAGATTTCATCGGATTTAAGAAAGGCTTGCGACACATTTACCAAAATCATAACGGATTAGAAGCTGTTTTTTCAAAAGAAAATATAACGATGCAACACACTATTTCTGAATTTAAACAGTTGTTTTTTGAAGCACATCATTTGAACCGTACTGAAAAACATATTTCCGATCCACTCAATGGTTCAGCTGCAAAGCGTATTAACATGTATTTACGCTGGATGGTTCGAAAAGATACTAAAGGTGTCGATTTTGGTATTTGGAAAACCATTTCACCCGCAGCACTTTCTTGCCCACTTGATGTTCACTCGGGTAATGTTGCTCGAAAATTAGGTTTACTCCACCGCACACTAAACGATGCAAAGGCTGTTGCAGAACTCGATGCACAACTCCGTATTTTGGATCCAAACGACCCTGTAAAATACGATTTTGCCTTGTTTGGATTAGGTGTTTTTGAAGGGTTTTAAAACAAAAAATCCTGCCGAAACAGGATTCTAGTGGAGAAGATGGGGCTCGAACCCACGACCTCTTGACTGCCAGTCAAGCACTCTAGCCAACTGAGCTACATCCCCAAAATTTTTACGAATATACTATTTTTAACTAAATAATTTTATTTTGATTGATAAAATTGAACTAGTTTTACGATTCTAAAATAAAATCATGCACGCAGATTATATAATTGATGAACAATTTACCGATATTATTTATGCAGAGAATGATATCAAGTTTAAAGAATATGAAAATTGCACGTTTACTAAATGCGATTTTACAGCGTGTTCATTTACCGCAGTAACGTTTATAGATTGTAATTTTTTTGATTGTAATTTTAAAAACACAAAAATCAACCACGTTTCGTTGCGGGATGTATGGTTTACCAATTGCGATTTTACGGCGGTTAACTTTGCCATGACCGATCAAATTTTATATGAATTTCACTTCAAAGACAGTTTGTTAGATTATGCCCAATTTTACAGTTTGAAACTAAAAAAAATGCAATTCATTAATTGTAGTATGATTGCGGTAGACATTATGGAAAGCGATTTAACCGAAGCGTTATTTGATAATTGTAATTTAAGACATGCCGTTTTCATAGGCACCACTGCTAATAAAACCGATTTTTCTAGCAGTTATGATTTCATCATAGATCCTGAAAAAAACAAACTAAAAAGAGCTATTTTTTCCACTGAAAATTTGGCGGGTCTTTTGAAAAAATATGACTTGGTAATAAAATAGTTGATTGAATTGCTTATCTTCAATAAATTACAAATCAACTATTGCAGTAAGTTTATGTTTTTGTTAACATGCTAGATAATTATATTCATTAAATTCGTTAATCAATTCAATAAATAAACTATGAAAAAGATCATAACTGTGTTCATCATAACTGTAGTTATAATTAGCAGCCAATTATTCACCAATTGTGAAGAAAAAAAAGAAACTACAACTATTTCGAAACCGGCACCCCAACCGCTAACAGAAGCGCAACAAAAAGCTAATCGGGAAGCGCGAGCAAAATGGGAAGCTTCACCCGATGGCATCGAATACAAAAAATGGCAAAACTCGCCGGAAGGAAAAAAAATAAAAGTCAGTCATGACAAAATAAGAAAGCAACTTCAAGAATTCACAACCATGGAAGCCGTAGTAACTTCGGTTACGTTTGAGCGTCAGGGAACAAAAGGAAAAGTTCCAAAATGGCTGTTGGTGCAAATTGAAGGCGAAACTTACATGATGCAATTTATTTCTAAAGAGTTTGAACAATTGAAAAGCTTGCAAGTCAACGATAAAATTAGCCTGAAAAGCCGCAGTGCTGGGTATTCCAACAATCATCCGTATTTGATTATTACGGGCGATTATATTGCAAAAGATAATAAAGTGCTTTTTAAACGCGACTTAAGTAAAAATAATCGTTGTTAAATATAGTAAACGTTTTACAAAATAATCCCGAGCGAAAACTCGGGATTCTTTTTTTTTAATATACTATTTCAAACCGGCCAAACTTTGCTCAATCATCGCAATTTTTGCCAAAGCATCGGCTTCTTTTTTGCGTTCGTTGGCAATCACTTGTTCGGGTGCGCCGGCTACAAATTTCTCGTTAGACAATTTGCCTTGCACCGAGCGTAAGAATCCTTTGGTGTAGTTTAACTCTTCGGTTAATTTTGCAATTTCTGCTTCCACATCAATAGCGCCCGTAATCGGAATAAAATACTCGTTTGATTTCACACGATACGATAAGGCTCCGTCTACTTTATCTGAAACATACTCCAAGGTACTTACGTTTCCTAATTTCTGCACCACGGCATCAAAATAGGTTGCGGCTTTTTCATTATTCATCACGCGCAATTCAATGGCATCTCTAAACGGAATATTTTTATCTTTACGAATGGTTCTAATTCCTGAAATGACTTCGGTAGCAAAATCAAAATCAGCAATTAATTGTGCATTAAAAGGTTTGGCTGTTGGCCACTCCCCTACAATCAACGCTTGTTCTGGTGTTCTTTCGGCAATGTGGTGCCACAATTCTTCCGTTAAAAACGGCATAAACGGATGCAACAATTTCAAGTTGTTTTCCAACATTTCAATGGCTTTGTCAAAAGTTGCTTTATCAATTGGTTGTTGGTAGCCTGGTTTGATCATTTCTAAGAACCACGAACAAAAATCGTCCCAAACCAATTTGTAAATACCCATTAAAGCATCCGACAAACGGTATTTATCAAAATTATCTTCAATTTCAACTAAGGTTTGTTGCAATTTCGCTTCGTACCATTCAATCGCCACTTTAGACGATTCGGGTTGAGTAATATCGGCTACTTCCCATCCTTTGATCAGTTTGAAGGCGTTCCAAATTTTATTAGCAAATCCTTTTCCTTGGTTGCATAATTCTTCATCAAATAAAATATCGTTTCCTGCCGAAGCACTTAATAATAATCCTACACGAACTCCATCGGCACCAAATTTTTCAATTAATCCCAATGGTTCAGGCGAATTCCCTAATGATTTAGACATTTTACGTCCTTGCTTATCACGAACTAATCCGGTTAAATATACGTTTGAAAATGGTTTTTCGCCGGCATATTCATAACCTGCAATAATCATACGTGCTACCCAGAAGAACAAAATATCGGGTCCGGTAACTAAATCATTTGTTGGATAATAGTATTTAAAATCTTCATTTTCTGGGTTTAAAACGCCTCCAAAAACGGCCATTGGCCATAACCATGAAGAAAACCAAGTATCTAATGCATCGGCATCTTGTCTTAGGTCGTTTATGGTTAATTGTTTATTGTTGGTTTTGGCTTGTGCTAAAGCTAAAGCTTCTTCTTTGGTTTCAGCTACAACGAAATCTTCTTTTCCGTCGCCATAATAATACGCTGGAATTTGTTGTCCCCACCATAATTGGCGCGAAATATTCCAATCGCGAATGTTGTTTAACCAATGCGCGTAGGTATTGTTGAAACGGCTTGGATATAATTTAACATCATCAGATTCTAAAACGGCTTTGATTGCAGGTTTTACCAAATCTTCCATTTTTAAGAACCATTGATCGGATAAACGAGGTTCGATAACAGCTTTCGTTCGTTCAGAAGTTCCTACTTTATTCAAATGGGTCTCTGTTTTTGCTAAAGCACCTATAGTTTCAAGCTCTTTAGCAATTTCTTCACGAACAACGAATCTGTCTTTCCCTTGGTAATGCAATCCGAAAGAATTCAAAGTAGCATCTTCATTGAAAATATCGATGATTTCTAAATTGTGTTTATCGCCTAAAGTTTTATCGTTTGTATCGTGCGCCGGTGTTACTTTTAAGCAACCGGTTCCAAATTCTACATCAACATATTCGTCTTCAATAATAGGAATCACTCGACCACAAATAGGTACAATAGCTTTTTTACCTTTCAAATGCGTAAAACGCTCATCATTCGGATTGATGCAAATGGCAGTATCTCCAAAAATGGTTTCGGGACGCGTGGTTGCTACGGTTAAAAAATCAGATGAACCTTCAATCTTATAATTAATAAAATACAATTTTCCTTGGCGTTCTTCAAAGATTACTTCTTCGTCAGATAATGTGGTTTTTGCTTCTGGATCCCAGTTTACCATTCGGTAACCGCGATAAATTAATCCTTTGTTGTATAAATCTACAAACGAATGAATTACAGAAGCTGACATATCGTCATCCATTGTAAACTTGGTACGATTCCAATCGCATGAACAACCTAATTGTTTTAGTTGTTCTAAAATGGTTCCGCCGTATTTATCAGTCCATTCCCAGGCATGTTTTAGAAATTCTTCGCGCGTTAAATCATTTTTATTGATGCCTTCTTCTTTTAACTTGGCCACTACTTTTGCTTCGGTTGCAATAGAAGCATGATCGGTTCCTGGTACCCAACACGCATTGAATCCTTTTAAACGCGCACGACGAATTAATACATCTTGAATGGTATTATTCAACATGTGCCCCATGTGTAAGACTCCCGTTACATTAGGTGGCGGAATAACAATTGTATAGGGCGTTCTATGGTCGGGTTTTGAAGAAAAATAATCATTTTTCATCCAATAGGCGTACCATTTTTGTTCTACTTCTTTAGCGTTGAATTGTGCGGGAATCATATAATTTTTAGATTTCAGATATTAGATTTTTGATTTCAGATTTACGCTGAATATTTTTAAAACAACGATTACAAAAAATCGAAAAATTAGCTTTCTAGCCCCGATGGAAGCGGCACCTTGTAGAGCGAACAGCGGGAAAATGGATTACAAATAAATCCCGAGCCATTCGCTACTCAATAAAAAAGCAACTTTGGTATGTTTTTTGTATTACTAAGTGCAAAAGTAACGATAACACTAAAATAAAAAAAATGTTAGGTGTAGTTTGTTCGTTACTTATATTTATTTAATTTTACAGCAACCTATTAATTAATAAAATGATGAAAAAATTATTTGTTTTTATTACCGTATTGATTGGTTTGACTTCCCTAGCTCAAAAAGGTCCTAAAATTGAGTTTAAAGAAGAAACCATCAATTATGGAGAAGTGGAAAAAGGAAAAGATGATGGTATTCGTGTATTTGAATTTACAAATACGGGAGACGAACCTCTTTTAATTAAAAATGCTAAATCGAGTTGTGGTTGTACCGTTCCTGAATGGCCAAAAGATCCTATAGCTCCAGGTGCTAAAGGTCAGATAAAAGTGCAATACAACATGAATCCTGGTCCAATTAGTAAAACCATTACTATTGAGAGTAATGCCACTAATAAACCCGATGGAATGGTTCCTCTGCGAATTAAAGGAACTGTAATTGTAAAAGAAGAAGTAAGTCCCTTAGTCAAGAAAAAGACCTTACCTAATTCATAAAAAAGCAAGCCTCATATAAATTGAGGCTTTTTTTAAAAAATAATAGTAGGTAATTCACAAAAAAAAATCGCAATTTTGCGAATCTTAAAATAATATACCATGCCAAAAGTTTCAATAAAAGGTCAACAAATGCCTGAATCTCCAATTAGAAAATTGGTTCCCTACGCTGAAATTGCAAAGAAGAAAGGTCACAAAGTGTATCATTTAAACATTGGACAACCCGATATTAAAACGCCTGAAGTTGCACTTCAAGCTGTAAAAAATGCTGACATTAGTGTTTTAGAATATAGTCATTCTGCTGGTTTTGAGAGCTACAGAACAAAACTATCGCAATACTATAGAAATCACGGTTTACCTATTGAAACACAAGATATTATTATTACTACAGGTGGTTCTGAAGCTTTGCTTTTTGCTATGGGAAGCACCATGGATAGCGGTGATGAAATCATAATTCCTGAACCTTTTTATGCTAATTATAATGGTTTTTCTACTGCTTCAGGTGTAAAAGTAGTTCCTGTAATTTCTGGAATTGAAACCGGTTTTGCTTTACCTCCTATTGAAGCTTTTGAAAAATTAATTACGCCAAAAACAAAAGCAATCTTAATTTGTAATCCAGGTAACCCAACAGGTTATTTGTATTCACATGAAGAAATTTTAAAATTGGCAGAAATAGTAAAAAAGCACGATTTGTTTTTGATTGCTGATGAAGTGTATAGAGAATTTATTTATGATGGTGAAAAACATTTTTCGGTAATGAATGTTGCTGGTTTAGAAGAGCAAGCTATTATGATTGATTCGGTTTCAAAACGATATAGTATGTGTGGGGCAAGAATTGGCTGCATTGTTTCAAAAAACAAAGAAGTTATGGCAACGGCAATGAAATTTGCACAAGCACGATTGAGTCCGCCAACCTATGCCCAAATTGCAAGTGAAGCTGCTTTAGAAACTCCACAAAGCTATTTTGACGATGTCATTACTGAATATAAAGAAAGAAGAGATGTCTTAATTGCAGCATTACAAAAAATTGATGGGGTTACAGTTGCTACTCCAAAAGGAGCTTTCTACTGTATTGCTAAATTACCCGTTGAAAATGCCGATAAATTTGCCCAATGGTTGTTAGAATCGTATGATTTTAATGGCGAAACTGTTATGGTTGCTCCTGCAGCTGGGTTTTACTCAACACCAAACGTAGGCCTTGATGAAGTGCGTATTGCTTATGTGCTAAAAAAAGAAGATTTGATTAAGGCTGTTGAAATTCTAAAAGAAGCAATTATGCAATAC
>CAISYO010000098.1 GCA_903889745.1 uncultured Bacteroidota bacterium
CATTGAGTTTGATTATCTTCATTTACTAAGAATAAGTTTTAATCTTATGTTAAGGTTCAAAAATAATGACAAAATTTGATACCTTTGCATAAATTCAAAAATAATAAATGGCGAAGAAGCAGATTAATAATGATGATTTATTAGCAAACATCATCAAAGGGATAGAAGAAGTAAAAGGAGAAAATATTGATATTCTAGATTTAAGAGAAATTGACAATACCGTTTGTGACTATTTTGTCATTTGTAATGGAAATTCAAACACACAAGTAAATGCTATTGTAGGCTCTATACAAAAAGTAGTTTCTAAAGAATTGAAAGACAAACCTTGGCACGTTGAAGGTGCTGAAAATGGTGAATGGGTATTAATGGATTATGTAAATATTGTAGTTCATGTTTTTCAAAGACACATACGTGAATATTACCGAATTGAAAGTTTATGGGGTGATGCAAAAATCACTACAATCGAAACTAAATACTAACATTTTTTATGGCACAAAATACAAATAATAATTCTGGTTTTAAATTTAGTCCATGGATGAGTATTTTACTTGTTCTAGCTGTATTTTTTACAATCAGTCTTTTCACAAACGGATTAAGCTTAAGTAATCCTGGAAAAACTAGTTTATCAAAATTCAACGATTTTATTGAAGCAGGTCAAGTTCAAAAAGTTACTTTTAACAATACAAGTGCAACTATTTATTTAAAAAAAGCAGCATTATCTGATAAGATACATGCCGACGTACAAAAAGATGTTACTGGTAAATTAAATGTAAAAGGTCCTCACTATGTTACTGAAATTGGTGATGCTAAAGCATTTCAAGACAATCTTTCTAAAGCTAAATCGGCAGGTAAAATTTCAGAATATGAAAAAGAACCAGAAAGCATGTGGGGCGACATTATTTCGTTATTGTTACCTGTTATTTTACTAGGTGCCTTGTGGATTTTCATGATGAGAAGAATGTCAGGCGGTTCTGGTGGTGGCGGACAAATTTTTACCATTGGTAAATCAAAAGCAAAATTATTTGATGAAAAAAACGACACCCGTACAACATTTGAAAATGTAGCCGGTTTAGAAGGTGCTAAAGAAGAAATTCAAGAAATTGTAGAATTTCTTAAAAACCCTGAAAAATATACTTCAATTGGAGGAAAAATTCCTAAAGGAGCCTTGCTAGTTGGCCCTCCAGGAACTGGAAAAACCTTATTAGCAAAAGCCGTTGCGGGTGAAGCAAAAGTACCTTTCTTTTCATTATCAGGTTCAGATTTTGTAGAAATGTTTGTGGGAGTTGGCGCTTCTCGTGTAAGAGATTTATTCAAACAAGCTAAAGAAAAAGCACCTGCTATTATTTTTATTGACGAGATTGATGCCGTGGGTAGAGCCCGTGGAAAAAATAACATGACGGGGGCAAATGACGAAAGAGAAAATACATTAAATCAATTACTTACAGAAATGGATGGTTTTGGAACCAATTCAAATGTAATTGTATTAGCAGCTACCAATCGTGCCGATGTTTTAGACAAAGCATTGTTGCGTGCTGGGCGTTTTGATCGACAAATTTATGTTGACTTACCAGACATTAGAGAGCGTGCAGCCATTTTTGAAGTACATTTAAAACCTTTGAAAAAATCGGAGGAATTAGATACCGAATTTTTAGCTAAACAAACCCCAGGTTTTTCTGGAGCTGATATTGCAAATGTTTGTAACGAAGCAGCATTAATTGCAGCGCGTAACGATAAAAAAGCGGTAGATAAACAAGATTTCTTAGATGCGGTTGATCGAATCGTAGGTGGTTTAGAAAAGAAAAATAAAATCGTTACTCCCGATGAAAAAAGAGCTATTGCGATACACGAAGCGGGTCACGCAACGGTTAGCTGGATGCTTGAACATGCAGCGCCGTTAGTAAAAGTTACAATTGTACCTCGAGGTCAAAGTTTAGGTGCCGCATGGTATTTACCAGAAGAACGATTAATTGTGCGCCCTGATCAAATGCTTGATGAAATGTGTGCTACAATGGGTGGAAGAGCTGCAGAACGTGTTGTTTTTGATAAAATTTCAACTGGTGCCTTAAGCGATTTAGAAAAAGTTACACGTCAAGCAAGAGCAATGGTTACTATTTATGGTTTGAATGAAAAATTAGGAAACATTACTTATTATGATTCATCAGGTCAATCTGATTATAATTTTTCAAAACCGTATTCAGAAGATACTGCCCGTGTGATTGATACCGAAATTTCAAAATTGATCGAAGAACAATATCAAAGAGCCTTATCTATTTTAGAAACCAATAAAGAGAAGCTTACTCAACTTGCTGATATCTTAATCGAGAAAGAAGTAATTTTTAAAGACGATTTAGAAACTATTTTTGGAAAAAGACCTTTCGATAAAGAAATCCCTGCTCCTATTGAAGAAGACTTATCAACAAATTAATATTAATAAAAAACTTAATTCTTTTTAACAGGAATTAAGTTTTTTTTTATCTTTGATTTTTACTGACTAATATACTAGACAAAGATAAATGAGTCTTTTTAAAAAAATTTTTAAAACTTCAGGCGAAGAAACGGATTCTAAGGAAAAATTAGACGATAAAAGTCCTTATGCTCCAGCGGTAGATTTGCCAATAGACGAACAATTTACTTTCAATTTTAAAGCGAATGGAGGTAAATTTATTTATTGTGAAAATTTATCTGAAGTTTCTGAAAATTTTGAAAATATTTTAGCAGAAAATGATTGGTTCGAATCTGAAGCACAATGTTTTGATTCAAGATTATTTTAC
>CAISYO010000099.1 GCA_903889745.1 uncultured Bacteroidota bacterium
ACAGTTAAAATTTTGTAACCTTCTTCTTTTTTGTAGTTGAAAATGATACAACCTTTGTCTAACTTATTTAAGTTGATTCCTTGTTGTAAAATCATTTCTAAGTTGCTTTCTTTTTCTTCAAATTGTAAGAAATCGGTTTGCACTTCACTTTTAAAAACTCCAATGGCATCAACAACATTATTATCGATGGAAACATTTGTAAAATAAGCCACATATACTTCTCCGTTTTTTATATGCGGATGGTTTGATTGCTCAAAAAGGTGTTGGGTAATTTTTTTAGAAACGTTGTGAATTTCACTTGGGTTATTGAATACTTCAGTTGCAAAATTGAACATTTCGTTGTATTCTAAATCTACTTCATGAGCAAATTGAAAATAGTTTTCTTCTTTTTCACGAAACGATTTAAAGAAAAATTCTTTGAGTAAAGGCATAATTTCATCATTCAATCCATACGGATTATCAGATAAGAAAATGGCTTCGTTTCTACTTTTGTTACCTACTCTATGAATGGATAGGTTTTCTATATGTGCATTAAATAAGTTGATCATTTTATTAATGTGTCAGTTAGTGAATTAGTCAATTTAGAGAATTAGAAAATTAATCCGGTGTTATAGCCTTATTGTTTCATTGGCATATTGGCACATTAGATTATTGGCTAATTAGTTCCAGTTTTCTTCAAATCCCATGTCTTCAAAACTGTCGTCGCCTTCAAACATGTCTAAATCGTCATCGTCTAAGTCATCTTCAAATTCGCCAAACATATCTTCTTCAGATAAATCTCCTCTGAAACCGCTTTGAAGTGCTTCTGCAGGAAGTTCGCCGTGGGAAAAAAGTAAGGCAGGATATATTTCGCCATTTTGTTTATCTACTTCAATAGCGGCTAATTCAACAAAGAATGTCCACATGCTGAATAAATCATAAACATACACTAATTTAGTATTTTGTTCATGCACTAATTCGTCGATTGCATATTCCGACATGGTTTTTATTTCGCCAGGTATGTCTCCCGTGTCAAACATAGGAATTCCATCTTCTTCATGCCAAGCCCAGTCATTTCCACAGGTATAAAAAGCACCAACTTCTGAGCCGTCAAAGCCAAAAGCATTGATAAGTGCGTTGTGTAAATCTTCTAATGTGTTGTTGCTTTCAATGGCAATATCTCTAAAAATATCTTCTTCGGCATCAAGAATAGCCCTAAATTTATAAATCATAATGGTTGCAATTTTACGAAAAGCAAAAGTAAGTATAAATTGCGATTTACGATTTATGATTTACGAATTGTTGATAAGATTTTTCTGAATTCAAACAATACTTACAATTCATCCTTAAAAATTAACTGTTGGGTTAGATATAATTTTTTAGGTGAACGCGTTAGTGAATTTAAAAATTGGATTGGTTAATGGATTGTTGTTTTTCGAATTCCAATTAAAACAAACAGTAATAAAGAATAAATAGTAAAAAATGGCGCTATAAATTCTATCCAACCTAACGGCAACATTATGGCAATAATTAATAATTGAAAGCCTAATCCATAAAGTGAAAGTAGCGTCATAAACCAATTCGGAAAGGTTTTTACTTTATAAGCATCGGTATCTAAAAAGTGAATGATTTTATCGAATATACTGTACACTATGGTGTAAATTCCAAATAAAATGTTCACTGCTTGTTGCGTTTCGCCAGGTAGTGCTTTTGGTGTTTTATATTCAAAAATCTTGCAGGTAGAATCACCTCCAACCGATTTATTTCTTAAAATTACATAGTAATAATTGTAAAGCGTGCCTTGCAATTGAATGCTAATAAATGCGAGTAATGCCAGCCAAATCGAAGTTTTTGACACATAACAAATGGTCATAAAAAATAGAAAGTTCAAGATAATATCAAAAACGCTATCTAAATATCTTCCTACATAAGAAGGCGTGTTTTTTAATCGGGCCAATTCGCCATCAGCAGCATCAATTCCCGATTTTAAAATGATGAAAAACGCTGCAGCGAAATAATACTGGTTCAAAATACAATGGATTGCAATTAGTCCAGAAATTCCGAATAAAAGCGTTACGTGAATGGGTGTAAAACGGGTGTTTTTTAAGGAATTTGCCAAAAGTTTACCGAAAGACCTTCCGTAATCTGATAAATCAAGAAATTTATCTTGTGCTGCGAGTTTAGACATTAATTAAATCTAAAGAACTGTGACAATATAGTCGGACTGCAAAAGTAATATTATTTTTCTGTTATTTTTTTATTTTCTAACAGTAAATAAAATTGTACGCTGAATAAGAATGTTGCCAATAGTAAATGTATAGTTTGACTTCCGAATGGAAAATCGACATACACCATAATTACACCTGAAATTATTTCGAAAATTAAAATTCGAACTACCCAGTTTACTTTTTCAAATCCCAATTGAAGATTTCTATTTCGAAGAAGTAAAAATAAATTGGCCAAAAAGACCACAATTGAAAAACTGCGGTGAAAGTAGAATGTGATTTCAGGTTGTAACAACCAAAATGATTTTGGAGCTCCCGATTTCTCAATTGTATCAATAAACTCACGAACATACGTTCCTAAAACCACTTGAACAACAGTTAGTAGTAGCACAACAACAAGCGCTATACTAAACTTTTTATCGTATTTTCTAATGCTATTTTTTGCCGAAACCACATATATAACATACAA
>CAISYO010000100.1 GCA_903889745.1 uncultured Bacteroidota bacterium
GGCTAAAATCACCAAAACATCTACTGACACTGCCTTAAGGGACATAAAAGACTTGGTAGAAAAAGGCATTTTGAAACAAACGGATGAAGGAGGACGAAGCGCAAACTACAAATTAGTAGACTTTGAATTATAATAACCACTGGCTATCACATTTCCTATGCAAGATACGGATAGATTGCAAGTTGCAAATGCTTTTATAAAGGCGCGCTCTGAGCAACATTTTCTGTATTTGCATTTCTGTTCAGTTCTTTTAATTTATATTTGTTCTGCTTGGCAGTTCAGTGCTAAAAATCCCGCCAGCTTGTTGCTGCAAAACGGTTTTGTTAATGAAGTACATCGTAAACATATTGTTCATATTGATCTGCGCAGTGTCTAGTGCTCAGGAGGTGGTAACGTATAAACTTTCTGAGTGTGATTCTGATTCATACGTAGAATTAGTGAGAAGAAGAATTGTCTCGAAAACAGTCAAAGAAGATACACTCATCTTAAAGCTTGGGTTTATTGAAAATTGTTGTTTAAGTCCTAAACCAAGTATCAAGAAATCAAATGACTCCCTTTTTCTATCCATGCAAAATGTATCAGAGCTTTTTTGCGTTTGTGATTGTTGTTTTGAAATGGAGATAAAAGTGTCCACTATTAGAGATACAAATTTTGTGCTTATGTGGGGTAAATATGCTGTAAAGACACAAAGTAAATACCCTAAATTACCGCATGAATATCAATTTGATGAAAATACACCAATTAACAAACTGAACATTGACAGCCTAAAAATTGGTTTATGGCATGAATACCGAGAATCTTCAGGGCGCAAATATGAAATATATTATGACTTAAACCCTACTGAAAGATCCGTAGCTTTGTGGACAAGAGTTTATGATAAAAATGGTGAATTAATAGAAATTGCTGTAAGGTGGGAACAATCTAGAGATCTAGTAACATTTGAACCTCAAGAATATTCTAGGATCTTTGAAAAGTAAGGTCAACAGCCATCTTGCGCCAGCCCTCTAATCTTACTTCCCTGCTTGTCGTTAAATAGGGGAGAAATAATAAATTGAAAGAAAATAATCTTAACTTCGGAGAAACGATTTATTTAAAGAGTCGGGCCGTTCGCCAAGCTGCCAAATCCATAGTTACCATGATATAAGCAACGTAAACAACAAATGAAAAACAAAAAAACACATCAAATATTATGACGTATCTATTCATTCCTATCGGACTAATTTCGATATTCATCCTTATCATCTTGTATCTTTTAATTATTAAAAAAGATATGAAACAACTTAAAACCGTATTATATCCAGGATTATTCTTTATTGCCATCTGGGCTGTGATTTATTACTTTTTTTTAATATAAAACTTATATCTGAGCGTGTGAACAAAACAGTATTGCAGATCGACAAATAAGTAAGCGGAAATCGTGATTATTTTAAAAAGTTCGGCAAGTTGCTAATTCCGAAATCGTTAGCGGTCATTGTAAAAGACGTCCAAGTGAAAAATATATTTTTGAAAGATATGACAAAAACAGAAATAGCAAAAGCTTTCTCAAACGGAGAATTTGAAAAAACAAACAATCTCATTTCTGACAACGCAGAATGGATCGTAATTGAAGAAGATAGATGTATAGGTAAACAAGCAATTCTTGACAACTGCGAGCAAGTTGGCAACTACTTTAAATCTGTAACTACAAACTTTAAAACATTAAACATTATTACTGACGGAAATAAAGTTGTAATTAATGGAACAGCAGAATTTTTAAGAGACAATAAACGTATTTCTTTTGTTTCGGCTTGTGACGTTTATGAATTTAATGAAAAAAGTGAAATTCAAAAAATCACTTCTTATTGCATTCAACATTAATAAAACAGAGTGAAACTCCCGCCATACGCCACCTTTCCAAGTGTTTCTGATGACAATATATCGTTAAGAAAAATTCAATTTTCCGACATCAATGACATTATTGAAATTTCATTCTACGACGCTATTCAAGCTGTAACATTGACACAAGCAATGGAAATGCAAGCCAAAATAAATAAGGATTACAGCAGCGGAAATTCAATACACTGGGGTATTGCAGACAAATTAACAAATAAAATTATTGGAACTTGCGGTTATTATCGTGGACTTGACAAGGGCGAAGGTGAACTGGGTTGTGTTTTATTACCTCAATACCGTGGACAAGGTTATATGACTTTTGCATTGCTATTAGCAATTGAATTTGGACAAAATAATATTGGACTAAAACGCATTTGGGCTAGAACAACTAAACAAAACGAAAAAGCAATGAAACTTATTGAGAAACTTAACTTTATTAAAATTGCAGATTTGGACAACAATGAAGTAGAGTATGAATTAGGAAAAGATTTAAATCTAACGGATTAATGAAAAAAAATCCTACCGCTAACGGGTACATAAGCGCCAGACCGAAAGCATACTTCGAATGAACGTTCAATTTAAAGTTAAAAGTACTATCTTCGGAACTACGAATTATTTAAAGAGTCGTGGCAAGTGCTAGGCGTCGAAACGTTAGTACTAAAACTGATACGACAACGTAACAATAGACAAACAATGAAAAAAACATTAACAACACTTGCAATTATTTGCTCATTGACAGTTTTTGGACAGACTTCTCAGGAGCATTTACAAAACGGGATTGCTAAGCACAAACAGCAGGACTTTAAAGGAGCAATTAAAGACTACGAAAAAGCAATAAAAGAAGACAAAGCAAATAAAGATGCCTATTATAATCGCGGTACTTGTGCACTTGCTTTAAATGATTTCAAATCCGCAATGACAGATTTTAGCAAGACAATTGAACTTGACCCAAAATATGTAAAAGCGTATTATAGCAGAGCATCCGTTTTTATAAGTCAAGAAAAATATGTTGAAGCTTTGCCGGATCTTGACCAGACAGTTGAACTTGATCCCACAACACCAAACGTTTTGACACTTCGAGGGCAAATCCGGGCACAAACTGGAAATAAAAAAGGAGCTTGCGAAGATTTCAATCAAGCCAAACAAATTGGAGACAAACAAGCAGACAAATATTTAGCTCAATTCTGTGGCAACGAACAACAAGTTGGTGAATCATTACAATTATACTGGCCTGAAAGTGAAAACTGGAAAATTGGCAATAGCCAAGAAAATGAGCAAATGGCTATGCTTGAATTAATTCATTCAAATGAGACTCTTGAAAAATGGACTGAATTTGGAAGTATGATGTCAATTAAGGGTGCGAAAAATATTCCTATGGACAAAGCAATGAATTTGATGTTTGACCAAGCAAAATTAAATTCACCAAAGGCAAAATTGACATTTATAGAAAAGGACGAATCAGTAGAATATCCTTGGATAATTTTCACAATTGAAGCACCTAACTTTAAAAATGATAAGACACCTGAATCCCAACTTTGGTATATTGTTCAAGGCAAGACATCACTTTATACAAACTTTCGTGCCGTTAAACAAGCGACAATTCCATCAGACTTGAAGGATAAATGGATTGTATTTTTTAAGACGGGACAAGTTGTAAATAAATAGACAATGTAGATAAATAATGGAGCTATCAGGCATTTGTCAAAAAAAAAGCGGGTTCTGCGCTGAAATAAAGCACTGTGCTTCGTCTCCAATTCCATGGTAGATTGTTTAGTGTTTCCAAGTGCGGTTCTTCGCTAAGCTTTAAAAGGTTAACAGAAATTTTATGAAATTCCAACAGCAAGTTGATAAACCTCAAAAAAGAAGTGACCTAAGAAAATTTTTAGGCAAAGAATTCTTTATTGTTAAGCGAAAAGTTAATTGGTTATTTGGCGATAATAATTTTGCAAAAGTAGACACTAAAGTCAAATATTACAATTCATTAATCAAACACAAATCTTTTCTGTTAAGGCCATTAAAAGATGTTGAAATGTACTTGCAACATAATAAAGTGACAAATCTCAAAATTGCAATTAGTAATCTCGACAAAGTTGAAATCAAACCTGGACAGACGTTTTCAATCTGGCGCCTTTTAGGCAGACCAACAAAATCAAAAGGTTATTTAGACGGTCTGACATTGCATAATGGTAAAATTTCCAAAGATACTGGCGGTGGTCTTTGCCAATTGGGTAACTTACTTTATTGGATGGCACTTCATACACCATTGACAATTAAAGAACGCTGGCGACATAGCTATGATGTGTTCCCAGACATTAACAGGACAATTCCATTTGCTTGCGGGGCAACATTATCTTACAACTATATTGACTTGCAGTTAGAAAATAATACAGACAAATCCTTTCAAATAAATCTTTGGCTTGACATTGAATATTTAAACGGAGAAATTACTTGCGACAAAGACCTAAAAACTAAATATGAGATTTACGAAACAGACCATTTGTTTAAACAACAATGGTGGGGCGGTTACACAAGACACAATAAAATTTGGAAAAAAATCACAACATTAGCTAACAATAACGTAACAGAAGAACTTGTGACAGAAAATAACGCAATAATGATGTATAGTCCAATGCTTGAC
>CAISYO010000101.1 GCA_903889745.1 uncultured Bacteroidota bacterium
CGAACAACTTGATTATAATCGGTAGCTATTCTATCAAAATTTCCTTTCATATAAAAGGTTTGATTACCTTTTCCAAAAAGATTTTTAAAATTTACCGACCCGATTATTTCAGATTGATTTTTGTCTGCTAATTTTAAATCAAATAACGTAAAATTATTCAATGTGCCTAAGGCATGTGTATTAACATAAAAAATATTATCCTTTCCAAATTCATTATACAAACAATTCAAATCATTTGAGGCAATTGCAGCTTTTTCAAACTGTACATCAAAAATTACTTTATTATTAAAATCTTTAAAATCTTCTCTTTTATAACGCAATTCTACTTTACCTTTCAACTCTGAATAAGGTGTTTTAAGGGCTAATTTTTCGAGTAAAATATTTGATTTAGTATAGGTGAAACCGGCAGTCAAATTAGTAACTTCTACCCCTCGGTGGTCTATAAAAGCTAATCGTTTAATAAGTGTCGTAACATTTGGTCCCTTGATGAAAAAATTTTCTATTTTACCATTTAATCGTTTTAAATCTAAAACCTTAGGTGTGTCTAAATTTTCATTAATATACCTAAAACGACTGCTAAAAAGTGTCATTTTATTGGCCCTCATTCTAAACTTGCCCGAAGAAGGTGAACCGTCATCAAAAGCATCAATGAATTTATCTAGATTCGTATAGTTTTCATTTTTGTAATTAACAATCTTGGCGTCTAAACCATCAAAAATTACGTCTTTTAAATACGGATGACCCGGATCATAAATTTTCTTAAAACTTAAAATAGAAGAATTTAAACGTTTAATAGCAAAAAGAGTGTCCTTGTGATGATCAAAAATTATTATTCCTTTTAGTTTAACACTTCCAAAAGGAGTAATTGCAACTTGCTCAATTTTTAAATCGGTGCCAAATGATTTATTTAATTCATCTGTAGCATATTTTCCTAAAAAAGTTTGAACAGGTGGCAAGGACAAAACGATCCCTAAAAAGAGTATGAAAAAAAGTATTCCAAAGAGAATACGAAATAGTATTTTTTTAAATTTTTTGATACTCTATTTTGTTTTAAATTTGCTAAAAATTTATTAAAAAAGGGATTTCGAACAAAAATAAGGTTTTTTGTACGATAAATACAATATCTTTAAGTCAAATTTCATGCCTAAACATGTCTGAAAAAAAAATATATACATTAGCAATTGAAAGTTCTTGTGATGACACGTCTGCAGCAGTGCTTTGCAATGATGTTGTTTTGTCCAATATTGTTGCACGTCAAGCTATTCATGAAGAATATGGAGGTGTTGTACCAGAACTAGCCTCTAGAGCACACCAACAAAACATTGTTCCTGTTGTAGAAGTTGCCATTAAAAAGGCTGGAATTACAAAAGAAGATTTAGATTGTATTGCTTTTACTCAAGGTCCAGGTTTAATGGGTTCTTTGTTAGTAGGAGGCTCTTTTGCAAAATCATTGAGTATGGCTTTAGGCATTCCATTGATTGCCGTAAACCACATGAAAGCACATATTTTAGCGCATTTTATTGACGAAGAAGGCTATGACAAACCTACTTTTCCGTTTTTAGCGTTAACGATTTCTGGCGGACATACGCAAATTGTGAAAGTAAAAAGTTTTTTTGAGTTGGAAATTATTGGTGAAACAACTGATGATGCGGTAGGAGAAGCATTTGACAAAAGTGCAAAAATATTAGGACTTCCCTATCCTGGCGGACCTTTAGTGGATAAATTTGCACAAGAAGGCAATCCAAAAGTGTTTCCATTTACCAAACCCAAAGTTGAAGGATTGAATTTTAGTTTTAGCGGGTTAAAAACCCAAATTTTATATTTTATTCAGAAGAATGTAGCTTTAAATCCAAATTTCGTTGAAGAAAATAAAGCCGATATTTGTGCTTCTATTCAATATACCATCATTAACATTTTGATGGACAAATTGAAATTGGCAGTTGCTGAAACTGGTATAAATCAAATTGCGATTGGCGGTGGTGTTTCGGCAAATTCAGGAATTAGAACTACTTTGAAAGAAGCAGAACAAAAATACGGATGGAAAACCTATGTTCCAAAATTTGAATATACAACAGACAACGCTGCAATGATTGGAATTGTAGGCTACTATAACTTTTTAGAAGGAAATTATAGTAATTCCGAAATAACTTCAAAAGCTCGAATTGAATTTTAAATTCTATTTTATATGCAATTATTCTATAATTCTGAAATAAAAAAAGGTGATTCCAACTTCTTTTTCGACAAAGAGAAAAGCAAACATATAGTTAAAGTATTACGTAAAAAAGAAGGTGATAAAATATTTATTACGAATGGATTGGGATTTTTATTTGAATCGAAAATAATTTTAGCTTCAGAAAAAAAATGTGAAGTAACAATCTCAAAAGAAACCTTTCAACAACCCGATAGTTTTTACACACATATAGCCGTTGCTCCTACCAAAATGAACGACCGATTAGAATGGTTTTTAGAAAAAGCAACCGAAATAGGTATTCACGAAATCACGCCTATTATTTGTGATCATTCGGAACGAAAAATATATAAAATTGATCGAGCCGAAAAAATCATTCAAGCTGCAATGAAGCAATCATTGCATTATTTTTTACCAAAAATAAACGAGCCTATTTCGCTTTCGCAATTTGTGAAATCGAATATCGACGGACAAAAATTTATTGCGCACTGTGAAGAAACCGACAAAAAATCGTTTCAAAAAGAAATAGCTAAAAATGAAAAAGTGACTATTTTAATTGGTCCAGAAGGTGATTTTTCTTCTAAAGAAATAAATTTAGCTATTGAAAATAATTTTATTCCTGTAACTCTTGGCAACACCCGATTACGAACCGAAACTGCAGCATTAGTTGCTTGTCATACAATTGCATTACTCAATGAATAGATTTACTTTCCTTTTATTACTACTTTGGAATTTTGGGTTTACTCAAGAAGTTGCTATTGCTAAATATTCGGGTGGTGGCGATTGGTATGCAAATCCGACGTCGTTACCTAATTTAGTTAAATTCTGCAATCAAACTATTAATACCAACATTAATCCAAAAGTTGCATCAGTAGACATAGGAAGTGCAGAAATAGTAAATTATCCATTTATTCACATGACTGGGCATGGAAATGTAGTTTTTAGTACTAATGATGTTATTAATCTTAGAAACTACTTAACTTCAGGAGGTTTTTTACATATTGATGATAATTATGGAATGGACGAATTTATTAGAAAAGAAATAAAAAAAATATTCCCTGATAATCCATTAGTTGAAATTCCATCAAATCATATTCTTTTTCAAAAACCTTTTCCTTTTCCAAATGGATTACCAAAAATCCATGAACACGATAACAAAAAACCACAAGCCTTTGGGATTTTTATTGAAGATCGTATTGTTTTACTTTATACTTACGAATGTGATTTAGGTGACGGCTGGGAAGATCCTGAAGTACATAATGACCCGAGTACTGTGAGAGATAAAGCACTTAAAATGGGTTCAAATATTTTATACTACATTTTTAATCATTAGCAATAAAA
>CAISYO010000102.1 GCA_903889745.1 uncultured Bacteroidota bacterium
TCTATATATCTTTACACCATCATCAAGAACTCTTAAATGAGTACCAACCGAGAGCAACAACTCTACGGTGGTAATACGATGAGGACTTACTGTCAAAATAAAAGGTAAACCTCTCCTATCTTGTTTGATGTGATTTTTAAACCATAAAAACTCATGTCATGTCAAAAAACAAACCAAATCAGAACTCCATTGAGAATTATCACAAAGTAAGTTTTGTAGAATTTTACCTAAGTAAGGGTATCCCATCTCGTAATACTACTCACGAACATTTAGGTGAAACATCATTAATCTTTATTCAGGCTCCAAAAAAGGATACTGATGAATCAAAAATTGATGATTCAGTTGAAACAATTATTAGGAATCTAAATAGAAGAAAATAATCTAAAACTTAACCTATGTCATTCATAATAAACAAAGAACAATCTTTAAAACAATTGAGAGATTTTTGTTCTCGTAACAAAGTATATGGTTGGTGTTCAAATATGTGGTATCATGGATTAAAGAATGCTTATCCATTAGAATTCCTATTATATACTCAATATTCAACTAACCACCCTAACTCAAGAACATTTGCAAAAAACAGATTTTCGGATAAGGTGAATCTGAAAATCCAAAAGTTGTTAGAATTCAGTTTAGAACAGGAAGATGTTGATTATCTGAATTCAATCACCACCCAATTGGATGAAAGAATAACTCTAAAAGAAAAACAATTAAAAAATTAGGCTATTACTAAATATTTTAGTAATTTCATTTTACAACCTATAAACTATGGATGAGATTGTTTTATATGATATGAAATCTCCTAAAATTCCTAAAGATTGGAATTATAAGAAATCAGTCACTAAAATGAGAAAATTGGTGGTTAGTTGGAAAAATATTTCAGTTGAAATATTACAAGAACTTCACATTGCTAAAACTAAACTTCTATCACAAGGTGTTAGGAACGACTTAGACCCAAATGGTGTGAAGTTGGGTTGGGAGAACTATCTTCGTGACACAGGTTTGAGTAAAGAAACAGTGAGAAGATGGCTTAGTAGATATAATCCAGAAACTAAACTAATTCTTCCAAAAGAATCAGAGGGTAATGGAAAATTAATAACAAAAAATAGTTGTCCTTGTTGTGGATATAAGTGGTAAATGAATCAATTATGAAAAAGAAAGAAATCAAGGTTATAGAATTGTTTGCTGGAGTAGGTGGATTTAAATTAGGATTAGAAGGTTGGGAAGGTAAGTCAGCGATTTCAAAATATTTAGAACCTATTGAAAGTAACTACAAAGTAGTTTGGAGTAATCAATGGGAACCATCAACTAAAATTCAACATGCATCAAGTGTGTATGAAGAAAGATTTGGTAAAGAAAGTCACTCCAATAATGATATTTCAGTTGTTGATATTAAAGATATTCCAGACCATGATATGTTATGTGGAGGATTCCCTTGTCAAGATTATTCAGTTGCAAAACAATTAAGTAAATCAGAAGGAATTCAAGGTAAGAAGGGTGTGTTATGGTGGCAGATTCATAGAATATTAACTGAAAAGAAAGATAAATGTCCGGAATTTGTATTTCTAGAAAATGTTGATAGATTAATTAACTCACCTGCTTCTCAAAGAGGTAAGGACTTTGCAATCATTTTAGCTTCATTATCAGATTTAGGATATGTTGTAGAATGGAGAGTTATTAATGCTGCAGAATATGGATTCCCTCAAAGAAGAAGAAGGGTTTTTATCTTTGCATATCATAACAGGTCTAAAATAATTAAGAAAATAAAGAACCCTATTGATTGGATTAAAACAGATGGTTTATTCGCCTCTGGTTTTGAAATCCAAAACAATAATGAAATGATTTTTCCAATTGAATTGAAGGGTGATTTAGTTGAAATTACAAATACATTTAATAAAAAAACAGGTTCTGCTAGTTCCTTTGGGAATACAGGGATTATGATTAATAGAGAAGTTTGGACATTTAATTCAAAACCAAATTATGATGGATACAAGATGGTTTTGAATGATATTATTCAAAATATAAAAGATGTTCCAAAAGAATACTTTTTAGATGCAGATTTAGAGAAATGGGAATACTTAAAAGGTGGGAAAAAAGAACCAAGAAAAAAATCTAATGGTGAAATTTTCTATTACACTGAAGGTCCAATGTCTTTTCCAGACCCATTAGACAAACCTGCTAGAACAATTATCACATCAGAAGGTGGGAAAACCGCAAGTAGATTTAAACATGTTATTAATCAAGGAGGTAAATTAAGAAGACTTACTCCATTAGAATTAGAGAGGATTAATATGTTTCCAGATAATCATACTATTTCAGCAAACGATACTAAAAGAGCTTTTTTTATGGGTAATGCTCTTGTAGTTGGTGTGATTGAAAAAACTGCTCAAACATTATTAAGATTATTGAAATAAAGAATTATTCGTCTTTACCAAACTTTATAATTTCTTTAATTAAACCTTTTTTTGCATAAAAAGCTCTACTTGTAGAACCATGTCCTGCACCCTTAGTTCTAGGTTGAATCCATTTACCTTGTTTCCCACTTAAAGCCGTAAATCCACTTTTTATACAAATACTTCTGATTAATTCATAATCTGCTTCAATTTCATTTATTAGATTAGTATTTTCAATAAAATCAAATGAACTTATTTTCAGTAATTCACTTTTTTGAATGTGTTGACCGTACCATGTAACAGCACAAAATATCATTGATTTTAATTTTTCATAACAATGACTATTATAAAATGAATTTTTAATTAAAGAAGCTTCATTAATCATTGTTATTGCCATTGTTTCTTTAGGCACCCACAATCCTTTAACTCTATAATATGCTGTTGATTTTAATTCAAAATCTTCCCCATCAGGTGATTGGGCATTATTAGTATCCATATCAAGTAGTTTCTCCAAAACCATTCCCTTCCAACCTTTATTTTGTTTACCATTTATAAATGTTGTGATATTGAATTCTTCGGCTTTTTTTAGAAGGTCAGTTCCTATTAATTCATCTAACTTCTTAACGGCAATTGATTTTGTAATCATATTATACTTTTGCCTAATTTAGCGAAAACACAGTTGTGGGACAAAATAATTTCATATCTCTATTTTGTGGGTGTGGTGGTTCATCCTATGGTTATCGGAAAAGTGGATTTTCGGATTTGATGGGTATTGATACTAATCCAGTGAGCTGTGAATCCTATGGGTTAAATTTCCCAAATGCGGAGGTTTGGAATAGAGATATAAAGAAAGTATCACCAAAGGAAATACTATCCAATTTTGGGATGTTTAAAGGGGATTTAGACCTATTGGATAGTTCCCCACCCTGCCAAGGATTCTCA
>CAISYO010000103.1 GCA_903889745.1 uncultured Bacteroidota bacterium
AAATTTATAACTCTTCCAGACCCAGAACAAATTAATCATTTTGTAATTAAAGCACCTTTGAAATCTGAAAAAAGAATTTCCATACTTCTCGACACCTTACAAGAAGCAGCCTACCAAATTCAAGAAATTCAAATTCCAAAATACGTAGAGAAAATTGTTGAAAAATCTGTCATTAAAGAAGTTGAAAAGATCATCGAAAAAGAAGTAGTCCACGAAATCCCCAAGTATGTTGAAAAAATTGTTGAGGTTGAGAAACGTGTTGAAAGACCAAAAATTGTCGATATTGACGAAAATCAGCGTTTGAGAGAGAAAATTAAAAACTTTGAGTCAGAAAATCAGACAAATAGAGCAAATTTGAAAGCACTAACCGAAGAAAACTCTAAAATAGTAAGCAAAAATAAAGACTTATCAATTGATTTAACCAAGAAAGTAACCGAAATAGCGACATTAAAAACAAATGTGGAATGCCAAGAAGTCATCGTTAATGGTTTACGCAGTGAGAAACAAGCCTTAGAAATCGAAAACAAGGCACTTAAAACAGCCATAGAGCAATTTTTAGACTTGCGCATAGTGAAAGGTATCACCAATGGGGCAAAAACGCTCCTAGAGCGATTTAACGGCTTTTACTCACGGCTAACGGACAACCAAGACTTGGCAATTGTTCCGCTGAATCTGGAGCAAAAACAAAACAGGCTTCTAGAAACGTTGGGAAATCAACAAAAAACCAGCGACTACCATCTCGTTGATTGGGAAAATGGGGTTGTAAAATCTTTTTCTAGTTGGAGCCTGGCTTATGACGCAAAGAAAAAGTTAGCAGATGATGTGCAGCTGTTGGACTCGTACGACATCAAAGACTTCATTAGTAAAGCTCAAGAAAAGCACAGCGTGACGCAGGTCTCAAAGAGTGAATTAGCTCAACTAAAAAATGAAAATCAGACACTTAAGACAGAAAATAAGGAACTTAAAAAACAAATACCTAAATCGCTAGAACGTTCCAATGATATGGATTTCAGTCTTTAAGCTACCGCTCTACGGTTGGTGGGTCAATTTTTAGCGGCTGAACAAGTCAGCTCGTTAAAACTCGCCCTAATTCTGTGGGGTGGTTTGGTTTAAACCGCGATTGGATCGCGCCCTAAACCCAGAATTTTTCGTAAATCAAAATTTGAATTCGTGGGAAAGTTTTAGAAAAGCATCAGGTTTCACGTTCTAAAAACTTGTCCTAAAAACTTAAATTGCACTTGTTCACAGATTTTGTGGATAGTCTCAAGAAAATTTAGTTGGGGTGTTTGAGGGCGTAGCTCGCTACCCCTCATCACTAAAAACTTGCGTAGCAATTTTGATTGGGGAATGCTCACGAAAGTGAGGGGGCAACGCCCCATTTATGTCGCCATTTTTTTGATGTTGTCCACAGCAGTTATCCTTTTTTTAATCCTTTTTACCCTTTTTAATCCTTTTTATACTATAAATTCAAAAATCCTTAATGCTACTTATTCGGGGTTCTTGTGCTACTTATTCGGGGTTCTTGTGCTACTTATTCGGGGTTCTTGTGCTACTTATTCGGGGTTCAAAAACTAAACTTGCTAACACAGTTAAATACTACTATGTTATACTAGTAGTAATAAACCATTTGGAGATAGAAAATGGCACTCAGTAAACTTGCAAAAGTACAAAAATCTAACGAGATGAACCAAGCTAATTTTAGTGATTTTAGTTTATCCTGCTATCGGGTGCTTTTAAACCTGATAAGCCAAATTCAGCGACATGACACAGACGGTAATCAATTATCGCTTCCTGTTGTTAGTCGAATGTGCTCCTTGTCGGCTCATGAATATGCAAAAGAATTTCCGTCGGTAGCCAATCGAGCCTATGAAATTCTAAAGGAAGCCACCGATAAATTACTAAAAACTACGTTTACAACTCGTAGTATAAGGGGTAACATTCTAAAAATTAATGTTTGCTCCCAAGCTGAGTACATTGATAGTGAGGGACGTATTGATATTGAGTTTACGCCTAATATCATGCCTCATCTTGCAGAGCTTGGTGAAAAGTTCACCATGTACAACCTCAATGAAATTTCAGGGTTTGGTTCAATCTACACCACTAGACTCTATGAGCTTTTAATGCAATTTAAAACCACTGGAGAACTTAGAATTAGTGTCGCAGATTTAAGATTTAAGCTTGGTTGTACAGAGATTTTCAGCAGATATAACAATTTAAAGCAAAAAGCAATTGATCACGCAGTAGATGAAATCAACTCACAATGGACGCTGAATATAAAATACGAAGAAATTAAGACAGGACGAACCGTAACCGATTTAATTTTTACATTTAAACAAACGTTCACCCGTAAAGCATACGACCCAATTAAGAAAAAAATGAGAACTCAACTAACTCGTCCACGGCGTAAAACTTCAAAGGAAATGGCAGCAGAGCAAGAAGAATTGGCGATATGATACAATCAACAAATTAATAGGAGAATTACCATGACAGCGGCAGTACACTTTGATGTGCATGATTATATTAAAAACGCCAAAAAATTTGGTGTTCGAGAAGACTTGGCAGAATTTCAAGCAAGGGAAATTCAGAAAGCCATACAAGAAGCGGTGGCTTCATTAGAAAATAAAGAACTTGCTAAAAAATCTGATTTAATTGCTTCTGAGTTAAGATTAATTAAATGGGTTGTTGGCGTAGGGATAAGTGCAGTTATTTTACTTAGTGGTGTAAATTTTACTTTGTTAAAACTTATGATACATTAAAGAGGATATTAATTATGACTTATTTAGTTTGGTAAAATACGATAACAGATAAAAAATGTCTAATTTGTAAATATTAACAGAAGAAAGAAGATATTGAATATGGCAACATTAACACAAAAAATCAAAGAGCTTGAAGCAAAACACCGCGAGCACTTAAAATCGGAAAAAGCCAAATTAATGGCGAAACATCGAGCAGAACAGAAGCGCCAGCAACAGGAGCAAGAAAAGCAGTTTCTTAAAAAATTAATCCTTTGTAGGAAACAAATTAATAACGATGATATATTGCTTGGTGGACTTGTCAGAACTCTGGAGCTTGTACAGTCTGGAGACCAGGTAAAAATCAATCAATTAATCGACTTGTCAAAAACATTAGCTGATTGATTAAAGCCTCGCAGAGCATACATCAATTCGAAGGCTTGCCTGAGGGTTGCTAGTGTTAATACTAGCAACCCTCCACAAGTGTAGGATTACGTGCGTCCTGCGGAGCTATGATACAATTGCTCATTATTCTGGAGAAAGTCTACCATGAGCAATTATGTATCAATCAACATACAATCAACACCATCACCATCTCAAAGTGTTCACCATTCAAACCGTAGTACATACATCAGTTATTTAATCTCAGAGCCAAATACCATTACAACATACCGTCATGAGTTAGAATCAGCAAATTTAGATAAATCTAACCTTGATAGAGTTGGAGAATATTTTGAGCTAAGAACATCAGAAATAAAGCAAGATTATAAAGAACACATCAAACAAACAATGAAAGCTAATACTAAACTTTACCATGAAGCAGTGGTTAGCTTTGGACGTGAAGCATTTGAACAAAATAATCAATCATCTGTATTAGAAAGCCTAGAAAATTTTTGTAACAACTTTGAGCAAAAATACAATGTTAAAGTCTTAATGACAAGTTTACATCTTGACGAAGGACACATAACAAAAGAAGCAGATATAAAGCATAACTATCATGCACACATCTTGATTGAAAATTATAGCTTTGAAACGCATAAAACAGGAATGCGTACTGTTGACTATCGAACACTACAAACTGACATTGCAAACGAATTTCAGCCCTTAGGTTTTGAACGTGGAGACCCAGAGCGAAAAGCCCAAAGATTAGAGCATAAACAGTACAAGGAGATGATAGAACAAAAAAATGATCTTGAGCAAGAAATCTATCAAAAACACTATGAGCCTTTAGAAAATAACCACGAGCAACTTAAAACAAAAATTCAACCTTTAGTGGACCGAGCATTTGAAATTGCAAAAGAACAAAACCAAGAAATTAAATCGTATGACGACGTATCAAAAATTTTAGAAGATCAATACAAACAAGATAGAAAAACATTAAAAGAT
>CAISYO010000104.1 GCA_903889745.1 uncultured Bacteroidota bacterium
ACAATAATTTTTTTAAAAAAACAATAGAAAAAAAATTTTTTTTATAGAAAATTGTTCACATATTTGCTATCCCAAATAATCGACAAAAAATCCCTATTCTTTTTGTAAGATAACCTGTACAAAAATAAGAATAACAATTCATAATTAATCGAATTTATGACAAAAACTGCGCAATCGGTATGGAATAACTGTCTATGTTTCATAAAAGACAACATTCAAGATCAAGCTTTCAAAACTTGGTTTGAACCTATTCAGTCAGTTGAGTTAAATGATAACGCCTTGTCAATTCAAGTACCTAGTAAATTTTTCTACGAATGGTTAGAAGAGCACTATGTAAAATTATTAAAAGTTGCTCTTACAAAAGAATTAGGTCCTAGCGCTAAATTATTGTATAAAATTAAAATGGAAAATACCTATGGTAATAAACTTCCATTTACTGAACAAATACCTAGTTACAACAGAACTGCTGTAAAAGCACAAGAAGTTGATGTGCCTATTGCGAATAAAAATCCAGAATTGAAAAACCCATTTATCATTCCTGGAATTCGTAATTTAAAAATTGAATCGCAATTAAATGCTAATTATAGTTTTGATAATTTCCTAGAAGGAGATTCTAACCGATTAGCTAGAAGCGCAGGTATGGCTGTTGCCAACAAACCTGGAGGAACTTCATTCAATCCACTTTTAATTTTTGGTGGTGTAGGATTAGGAAAAACGCACCTTGCGCATGCAATTGGTGTTGAAATAAAAGATAAATATCCTGAAAAAACAGTTTTGTATATCTCTGCTGAAATTTTCACGCAACAATATATTGATTCGGTAAAGAAAAATACACGTAACGATTTTATTCACTTTTATCAATTGATAGATGTGTTGATTATTGATGATGTTCAATTCTTATCGGGTAAATCAGGTACGCAAGACGTATTCTTCCATATTTTCAATCACTTGCACCAAAACGGAAAACAAGTAATTTTAACTTCAGACAAAGCTCCAGTAGACATGCAAGATATTGAGCAACGCTTATTATCTCGTTTTAAATGGGGACTTTCTGCAGAATTACACCAACCCGATTATGAAACACGTATTTCTATCTTAAAAAATATTTTATTTAGAGATGGAGTTGAAATACCTGATGAAATAATTGAATATGTAGCTAAAAACATAAAATCTAACGTTCGTGAACTTGAAGGCGCAATTATTTCATTAATTGCACAATCTTCTTTCAATAAACGTGAAGTAACTATTGATTTAGCAAAACAAGTTGTTGAAAAATTTGTTAAAAATGTAAAACGCGAAATTTCGATTGATTACATTCAAAAAACAGTTTCCGATTATTTTCAATTGGATTTAGAAACCTTACAATCTAAAACCAGAAAGCGTCATGTAGTACAAGCAAGACAGTTGGCTATGTTTTTTGCGAAGAAATTCACAAAAGCTTCATTAGCAAACATTGGATCACAAATAGGCGATCGCGATCATGCTACTGTTTTACACGCTTGTAAAACCGTGGATAATTTAGTTGCAACTGACAAACAATTTAAAAAGTTTGTGGAGGACATCAACAAAAAATTATCGCTGTAATTTATGCCTGTAAAAATCTTAATGGTTTGCTTGGGGAATATTTGTCGTTCTCCATTAGCTGAAGGTATTTTACGATCAAAATTAGATTCTAATTTCATTATTGACTCTGCAGGAACTGGCGGATGGCACGCAGGAGAATCGCCAGACCAACGTTCGATTGAAACCGCTAAACAAAATAACATAGACATCAGTCATCAAAAGGCAAGAAAATTTTCAATTGCTGATTTTGACTCGTTTGACTATATATATGTAATGGATCAATCTAATTACAAAGACGTTATAAATTTATCGCCTAATAAAGCTGCCAAAGCAAAAGTTGCGCTAATTTTAAGTGATTCAAAAGAAGTTCCACCATATTATGGTGGTCAAGAAGGTTTTGAAAACGTCTATTACTTACTTGATCAAGCCTGTGAAGAAATTGCTAAAAATTTAAGTTCTAAAAAATGAAACCTACATCCTACGGTAAGCTCTACTTAATTCCTATAACCTTATCTAATCCAGGAGAAACTTCAGTTGTTCCCGAAGATGTTTTGCCACAAACTATTAAAAGGGTAATTGATTTTATTGATGACTACATCGTTGAGAATGAAAAAACAGCTCGTAAATTCATCAAAAGCATTCATCCAGATAAAAAACAACCCGATTTAAAAATAAACACCTTAAATAAACACACCGAAATTTCAGCCCATCATGAATTTATTCAACCCTTGCTAAATGGAATGAACATAGGGTTAATGAGTGAATCTGGTTGTCCAGGAATCGCTGATCCGGGTGCAGTTATTGTAAAATTAGCTCATGAAAAAGGAATTCAAGTAGTACCGTTAGTGGGTCCTAGCTCCATTTTATTAGCCCTTATGGCAAGTGGAATGAACGGTCAAAGTTTTGCTTTTAACGGTTATTTACCTATCGACAAAAACGATAAAAAACAAGCGCTTAAAATGTATGAGCGCCTATCTCAAGAGAAAAATCAGACCCAATTGTTTATTGAAACGCCTTATCGAAATAATAAATTGATGGAAGATTTATTGCAATTATTGCAACCAAGCACTCTTTTATGTATTGCTTGCGATATTACTTTACCAACTGAATTTATTAAAACAAAAACCATTAACGAATGGAAAAAAGAAAAGGCCGATTTACATAATCGACCTTGTATTTTTATAATTCACAAAATGTAATTTATTCTAAATTCACCTTTGCTTCAGCATCGGGTTCAATATGAGAAATATCGTAACCGGCAAATTTTCGGATATAACTTGAAATTGAAGTTCCAAAACCATCTCTAAAACCTTTTCTTCCGTTACTTCGTAGGTATTTTTTAACAGAGCCAGCTCCACCAAGATGAGCTGCAGCTAAAATTCCCGATTCGGTAATTTCTACACCATTAATTACTCTTCCAGAATATCTTTCGATTTCTTTTCTTAATATCCATTTGTGACGAGCAATTAAGGCTTTAAAAGCTTTGTCTTGCCAATTACTATTCTGTAAAAATTCTTGAAAATCGTAGATACCCACAGTGCGAAGTGCACTTTTTCCGAACTGATATTTACCCATGTAACCGTAAGGATTTACTAAGTGTAATATACCTCTTGACTCTCTATAAGCCATTTTTTGAGCAAAACCTTGGTATGTTTTACCAATAAGTGGAACTTTAATTTCCACTTCATCGTTTTCAAATTGATTCGGAACATGGTAAACCATTATTTCGTTATCGTCTAAATGAAAACCTTCTATTTTTTCTGTTTCAATGGTTATAAAACCTGAAGAAACTACTAATACTAGGAGTGTCAATCCTAAGATGTATGACCCTTTTTTTATCATCAATTGTTATTTCTCAGCGTCTGTCACCCATCTGAAATTACCGGGACAAATATACGAAAAAAATTATAATATTGATTTACAGAGTGTTAATATTTTCTAAAAGTAAATATGAAGTCTTTTATAGTACTATTAATACTAAAAATTAGTTCCTTTAAAATTTACAATTTAATACCCAATTTGTTTACCCAAGCTGCATACTTTTTGGCATTAATCATATGTGCTTCATAAGTAGTCTCAAAAGAATGATATCCTGGTCTATTTGGATCGGCACAAAAATAAATAAAGTTATGTTTTTCAGCATTCAAAACGGCATCAATAGCAGAAATATCAGGCATTGCAATAGGTCCAGGCGGTAAGCCTTTGTTAATATAAGTATTATATGGAGACTTTACGAATAGATTACTACCTCCTACTCGTTTTATGATTTGGTCAAAATCGCCCGATTTTTCTTTAATTGCATAAATCACAGTAGGATCGGCTTGCAAAGGCATATCTTGTTGAATTCGATTTAAATAAGCTCCAGCAACTCTTGGTCGTTCATCTGCTTTTACCGTTTCTTTATGCACAATAGATGCTAATGTATAGACTTGTGCAGGAGTCATATTGAGTGCTTTTGCTTTTGCTAATCGTTCTGCATTCCAAAATTTCTTATGCTCTTTAGCCATTTTATCAGCTATTTTTTTGGCAGAAACATTCCAATAAAATTCATAACTATTTGGAATAAATAGCGTTAATGCAGTTTTTTTAGTCAATCCATTTTCTAACATAAAAGTTTCATTAGTAAAAGCTTGATTTAATGCTAATGTATCAGGCTCTAGTTGGGTTGCTAAGCGTAAAATCAATTTTGTTAGTGTTTCTTGATTATTAAATGCCACAGTAACCGGAACATTCAATCGCAAACTTCTCACCATGTCAAAACTGGTCATGTCTTTTTTAAACAAAAACTTTCCTGATTTTACATTAGTATTGTAATTTCTTGAAGTAGCAACGAAATCAAACTTTTCAAAATCTTTAACAAGTGGACTCACTATTTCTTTTACTTGTTCATAATTTGCATCTGTAGGAATATAAACATACACTTCTTCTTGAGAAAATTGGGTATTATGTGTAAATGCATTTATATAAACATAAACTCCTATAATTGAAGCCACTACAATTCCTGCAACCGCTATAATTGAAATTATTTTTTTTGTATCCAATGGAAATGAATTTAAATTGTTATTGAATTAATTGAAAAAGAAGTTCATCTTTAAAACAGTTTTGTACTCTATTCCAATCTTTTTTTATTCCTATTTTTTGGAAGCCAAATTTAGTAAAAAGTTGCAAACTAATTTCGTTATCACTGCCAATATTTGCATACAATTGATGTAATTGCAACTGTTGAAACGAATAATTAATAACCAACTCTAATGCTTCTAAACCTATACCTTTATTTCGACTTTCAAGATCTGCAATTACTAAACCAACACCTGCCCTACTATTTTTTGGATCAAAATCAAATAAATCGATTAATCCAATTGCTTTTTGAGAGTCATTTAAACAAATAGCCAATCGCAATTGCTTAGCCTCATAAATATCTTGATGTGCATTTTCTAAATACTGCTTAATCAAAAACCGACTATATGGCGTTTGCGTGTTGCTTACTTCCCACACCGATTCATTATTTTCAATAGCATAGACAAACTCTAAATCTTCGGGTTCGAGTGCTCGTAAGTAAATGGTATTTCCTTTGAGTGTTATCATTTTCAAGTTTAAATTTTTAAACAAATAGACACAATAGATTTGTTTTGTGTTGATTTTAGGCGTTCCATTTATATTTCAATAATTCCTTCAAAAACAAAAGTTGCGGGTCCGATTAAGAAAACGTTGGTATATTTTGCGTTATCAACATCAAATTGTACTTTTAATTTACCGCCTTCTACGTTTAAATCGATGATGTTATTATTTGTTTTTCCAGTTTGATGCATGGCGATGGCAACGGCTGTTACTCCTGTACCACAAGATAACGTTTCGTCTTCAACGCCTCTTTCGTATGTTCTTACTGCAAAAATGTCGTTTTCAAGTTGATTCACAAAATTAATATTACTTCCTGCTTTTCCATACAAATCTGAATAGCGAATTTTTGCGCCTTCCGTTTTTACATCGAAATTTTTTAAATTGGAAACTAATTGAACATGATGGGGCGAACCCGTATTTAAAAACGAATAATCTTGATGAACTGCAATCCTATCAACATCTTTCATTTGTAATGAAACCAAATCATCTCCAATGATTTTTGCATAATGATATCCATCAACAGCTTCAAATTCGGCTGTAGCGTCAATAATTCCAAGTTGTTTCGCAAAAGCCACTAAACATCTTCCACCATTACCACACATCGAACTTTCGTTTCCATCGGAATTAAAATATACCATTTTAAAATCATAAGTAGTATGATTCTCTAATAATATCAGTCCATCGGCACCTATTCCAAAACGTCGATCACACAATTGCTCAATGAGTTGCGTATTTTCTTTTGGAAAACTATTCAATCGATTATCGACCATGATAAAATCGTTTCCTGTTCCTTGGTATTTATAGAATGTAAGTAGCATCTCTAAATTAATTTATACAAAAGTACAAATATTAATAAGATGTTAAACATTGTTAATCGAGCGTTAAAGTGATTTTTTGAATAAAAAATGTTTTTAAATTTGGTAAACAAAAATGAAAAATTATGAGAAAATTTGGAAGTTTATTACTAGTATCGCTCCTTAGTGGAGGTGTAACATTAGGTGCTTACAAATTATTTTTGGAGCCCAATACCGCAAGTAAAATAACCCTTGCAAACCCTAATTATGCTAAAAACGTTAGTTTAGGTGCAGAAAACATCGATTTTACGACAGCTGCCGAGAATACCATTCATGCAGTGGTTCACGTAAAAAACAAAACCGTTTCAAAAATTCCGGTTATGGATTTCTTTTATGGTTATCGAGGTGATCGTGAACAAACGCAAATTGGAACTGGTTCAGGAGTCATAATTACTGAAGACGGTTATATCGTAACTAATAATCACGTTATTCAAGATGCAACCGAACTAGAAGTTACCCTAAATAACAACAAATCGTATCAGGCAAAATTAGTAGGAACCGACTCAAAAATGGACATTGCCTTATTAAAAATTGAGGCCGATGAAAAATTACCCTATACTGTTTTTGGTGATTCAGACGAAATTAAAGTGGGCGAATGGGTTTTGGCAGTTGGAAATCCGTATAACTTAAATTCTACCGTTACTGCCGGAATTGTTTCCGCAAAAGCGAGAAATTTAGCAAATGACGGCATACAATCGTTCATTCAAACCGATGCCGCTGTAAATCCTGGAAATAGCGGTGGCGCATTAGTAAATACTAGAGGTGAATTAATAGGAATCAACACCATGATTTCTTCTCCAACCGGAAGTTATGCAGGATATTCCTTTGCAGTTCCTTCTAATATTACTCGAAAAATAATTGAAGACCTAATGCAGTTTGGAAACGTTCAACGTGGTGTTCTTGGCATTGAAGGTGGCGAAATGAATTCTAATTATGCAAAAGAAATTGGCGTAAAAGAAACGCAAGGATTTTATATCAATAAAGTAACTAAAAATTCGGGAGCTGAAAAAGCAGGATTACAAAAAGGTGATATTATTGTACAATTGGACGACAAGAAAATTAATGGTTTTGCTGAATTAACCGCCTATATAAACACCAAAAGACCAAATGACGTAGTTCAGGTGCGTATTGTAAGAGACGAGAAAGAGAAAACGATTCCTGTAAAGTTATCAAAAAAGGAGATGTTAAATTATGAGTTTAACGGTATTGAATTTGAAGATATTGATGCAGCTGATAAAAAGAAATTTAGAATTAAAGAAGGTGTTAAAATTAAAACACTATCCAACCCCGAATATGCCGAATATTCCAATTTATTAAATGGAGCAATTGTTTTAAGTATTGATGGACAAAAAGCAAAAGATATGGAAACGGTTTCAAGTTATTTAGCTAAAAAAGAAAATCAAAAAGCACAGTACCAAATTATCACTAAAAACGGACAGCTGTATAGCATCATAATGTAGTTATTAATTCAACATGATTATAAAAACCAGTCTCCAAAAAAAAGACTGGTTTTTTTTGTAAAAAAATTTTACGAAAACGTTTGAAATCTATACTTTTGCACTCTTAAACACACAATTCCAAATTTCATGAACAACACAACTTTATACGAAAAAGAAATTGCATTTCAGGCAGATCGAAGAAAAGCGGGTGTCGAATTTATTAAAATCATCAGCGATTTATGGTTTGATAAATCGATTGAATTAGTATTATTTCGCAATCAATTGATTGACAAGAATGTTAGTGAAATCATCAACTTGCATGAATATGCCGTAGCATTTGTTGGTAAACCTATTAATGTTTTTGATTCGGTAGAATTAGCAAATGCTATTGCTAATTTAGATTTACCTCCTTCAAGAATTGACATTGGAAAATTAACCTATGAATATCATTCAGAGGACAATAAGTATAATGATGCAAAAGCTTTTGTTATTGATAAATTGAAAAATGCCAAAAACTTTCAAGAAATCAAACCAAAAGATGTGGTTTTATATGGATTTGGTAGAATTGGACGTTTATTAGCGCGCGAAATGATGTCGAAAATTGGAAAAGGACAACAATTACGTTTAAGAGCCATTGTAACCCGAGATAAAAATGACGCCGTTTTATTAGAAAAAAGAGCCTCTTTATTACGATATGATTCGGTTCATGGTGATTTTCAAGGTTCTGTCGTAGCCGATCCCGAAAACAACGCGTTACTTATTAATGGTACTACTGTTCACATTATAACGGCAAATTCGCCAGAAGAAATTGATTACACATCATTTGGAATTGAAGACGCATTAGTAATCGACAATACGGGTGCTTTTACAACTGAAGAAGCATTACAAAGACATTTAACTTCAAAAGGAGTTGATAAAGTATTATTAACTGCACCAGGAAAAGGTGTGCCAAATATCGTTTATGGTGTAAATCATGACGAATATAACCCTGATGAAGTTTCGATTTTTTCTGCAGCTTCGTGTACTACCAATGCGATTACGCCTATTTTAAAAGCTGTTGAAGATACTTTGGGTGTTGTAAAAGGCCATTTAGAAACCATTCACGCCTACACAAACGACCAAAACTTAGTAGATAATATGCACAAAAAATACCGTCGTGGTCGTGCAGCGGCATTAAACATGGTTATTACTGAAACTGGTGCCGGAAGCGCTGTAGCAAAAGCGTTACCTAGCTTAGCAGGAAAATTAACGTCTAATGCTATTCGAGTACCTGTTCCTAATGGATCTTTAGTCGTTTTAAACCTAGAAGTAGGCAAAAAAACTACCATTGCAGCGGTAAATAACATTATGAAAAAATATGCCTTAGAAGGCGAATTAGTAGAACAGATAAAATATTCATTAAATAATGAATTGGTTTCTTCCGATATTGTAGGAACATCAGCACCAGCAATCTTTGATAGTAATGCCACTATTGTTTCTGGAGACGGAAAAAATATCGTGCTTTATGTTTGGTATGATAATGAATATGGCTACAGCCACCAAGTTATTCGCTTGGCAAAATATATTGCTAAAGTAAGACGTTATACTTATTATTAGTAGAAAAAAAAAGCCAGAATTGATTTCTGGCTTTTTTTTATATTAATTATTTCTTCTGAGTAATATAATAAATAGGAATTCCGGTAAGCATAATTAAAACACCCCAACCGCAAGTTGCAAATTTTGTAAACAGCAAAGCAATACTTAAGGCAGTTGCAATAACAATATAAAGTAATGGTAAAAAAGGATAACCAAATGCTTTATAAGGTCTTTCAGCATCAGGGCGTTTTTTACGTAAAATGAAAATACCATAAATAGTTAGGATATAAAATATCAATACAATAATTACAACAAAATCTAACAAATCACCATACTTACCTGTTAAACACAAGGCAGAAGCCCAAAAACATTGTGCCCATAACGCCCAAGAAGGTACGCTTGCTTCATTTAAATTAGCTGCTTTTTTGAAAAATAATCCGTCTTTTGCCATAGTATAGTAGACACGAGCGCCAGCCATGATTAATCCATTATTACAGGCGAAAGTCGAAATCATAATCATCACAGCAATTAAGGTTGTTCCAATTGTTCCAAAAATATTTTGAGCAGCCACAACCGCCACGCGATCTGAAGGTGCTGTAGCAATATCTTGAAGTGGTACAACTGCCAAATACATTACATTGGCTAATATATAAATTAACGACACGATAAAAGTTCCTAAAAACAAACTTAGTCCAACATTTCGTTGCGGATTTTTAATTTCGCCAGCAATGAAAGTAACTCCATTCCAAGCATCACTTGAAAAAACCGAGCCTACCATAGCTGCAGAAATTGCAGAAATTATTGCAGTTCCAGCCATTGCCGACCAAATCCCAGTTTCTTTATCAAACGATTGTAAAACAAAGGCGTTTTCCCAATTGGCATTCCAAATTTCGGCTTTAGCGCCATAAATGAATCCAAAAACAATTAATCCAATTAGTGACAAAATTTTAATTATTGTCAATACCGTTTGAAGCAATTTACTGTCTTTTACACCTCTACTATTTAAATAAGTCAGAAAAATAATTGTAATAATTGAAACAATTTGTGCGGCATTTATATCTACAATCCCCAATTCAAATAAAATATTTTCGTCACTTAAAGGTGGATATAAATAAGCTGCAAATTTTGAAAAGGCAACACCAACCGCTGCAATTGTTCCGGTTTGAATTACCGCGAAGAAACTCCATCCGTATAAAAATGCAATTAACTTATTGTAGGCTTCTTTTAAATAGACATATTGACCTCCCGCTTTTGGAAACATCGCACTCAATTCGCCATAACTCACGGCAGCGACAATAGTGATAATACTTGTCAACAACCAGATAGCAATTAGCCAGCCTGCTGAACCTACTTGTCTTACAATATCGGCGCTTACAATAAATATACCAGAACCAATCATTGAACCCACAACTAGCATGGTTCCGTCTAATAAGCCTAATTCTTTTTTAAATTCTTTTTCGCTATTTTCCATAGTTTTCTTGAATAGTTTTGCTAAAGATAAAAAAAGAATTGAAACAAAAAAACTCCCACTTTCGTGAGAGTTTAAAGTTTATTTTAAAATTTTGTAGTTATCCAACTAATAATTTATGAGAAGGTGCAAACTTAGTTAAGTTAATACCCTCCACCGCTTTTTTGTACTCTTCTATAGAAGGTGTTCTTCCTAAAATTGTTGACAAGACTACTACTGGAGTTGAAGATAATAAAGACTCTCCTTTTTTCTCTGCAGTATCTTCTACTACTCTTCCTTGGAACAAACGAGTAGAAGTTGCCATAACGGTATCTCCTTTAGAAGCTTTTTCTTGATTACCCATACAAAGGTTACAACCTGGTCGCTCTAAATACAACATGTTTTCATACTCTGTACGAGCTGCTCCTTTAGGTGCATTATCATCAAATTCAAAACCTGAATATTTTTGCAATACTTCCCAATCGCCTTCCGCTTTTAATTCATCAACAATATTGTAAGTTGGTGGCGCAACCACTAAAGGTGCTTTAAATTCCACTTTACCTTCTTGTTTTTCAATATTTTTAAGCATTTGAGCTAATATTTTCATATCGCCTTTGTGCACCATACAAGATCCGATAAATCCTAAATCTACCTTTTTAGTTCCTCCATAAAAAGAAAGCGGTCTGATAGTATCGTGCGTATATCGTTTAGAAACATCTTTATTGTTTACATCAGGATCAGCAATCATAGGCTCATTGATAATATCTAAGTCAATTTCTACCTCAGCATAATATTTTGCATTAGCATCAGGACGTAAAGCAGGTTTATCCCCTGTTTTAATCTCTTCAATTCGCTTATTAGCTTTGTTGATAAGACCTTGAAGTACTTTAGTAGTATTATCCATTCCCTTATCAATCATGATTTGGATTCTACCTTTAGCAATTTCCAATGATTCAATCAAAGTATCATCTTCAGAAATACAGATAGATGCTTTTGCTTTCATTTCAGCAGACCAATCTGTAAAAGTAAAGGCTTGATCAGCTGTTAAGGTTCCAATATGTACTTCGATAATTCTACCTTGGAACACGTTTTCGCCTCCAAATTTATGTAGCATTTGTGCCTGAGTAGCGTGAACTACATCACGGAAATCCATATATGATTTCATAGTTCCTTTGAAGGTAACCTTTACCGATTCTGGAATTGGCATTGATGCCTCACCTGTAGCTAAAGCCAATGCTACTGTACCTGAGTCAGCACCAAAAGCTACCCCTTTTGACATTCTTGTATGCGAGTCACCACCAATAATGATAGCCCAGTCATCAATAGTGATATCGTTCAATACTTTATGAATAACATCTGTCATTGCATGGTAAACACCTTTCGGGTCACGAGCGGTAATCAATCCGAAATCATTCATAAATTGCATCAATTTTGGAATATTAGCTTGTGCTTTTTTATCCCAAACTGAAGCGGTATGACATCCTGATTGGTATGCTCCGTCAACAATTGGCGAAATTACTTTGGCTGCCATAGATTCTAATTCTTGAGCAGTCATCAATCCTGTTGTATCTTGCGAACCAACAATATTTACTTCTACACGAACATCTGAACCTGCATGTAATACTTTACCTGGAGTATTTCCAACTGCATTTTTATTGAATATTTTTTCAACAGCTGTAAGTCCTTGTCCTGGATTTGAAACCTCTTTTGAAGGCGCAAAAACAGTAGGAATATCAATTCCTAAAACTTTACAAGCAAATGTTTGAATTTTTTTACCAAAAACAATAGCATAAGATCCACCCGCTTTGATAAACTCTAATTTTTGTGGTGTAAATGATCTTGAAATGTCAATCAATTCTTGATCGCCATTATATAATTTTTTAGTTTTTGTGTTAATAGTTAAAACTGTACCTGTAGCAACAGAATATACTTGCTCTAATACCGTTTCTCCATTTTCATCGCGAACTAATTCACCATTAGCATCCGTTTTCTTAACCCAGTTTTTTAAATCAATTCCAATACCTCCGGTTACATCCACAGTTGTTAGGAAAATTGGCGAAATACCATTAGTACCCCCAACAATTGGTGCAATATTTACAAATGGAATATACGGACTAGCTTGTTTTCCTGTCCAAAGTGCCACGTTGTTTACTCCTGACATTCTAGAAGATCCAACACCCATGGTTCCTTTTTCAGCGATCAGCATCACACTTTTATCAGGATGTTGTGCTTGAAGTGCTTTAATCTCATCTTGCGCTTGAGGCGTGATCATACATTTTCCATGCAATTCACGATCTGAACGCGAGTGCGCTTGATTACCTGGTGATAATAAATCCGTTGAAATATCTCCTTCTCCAGCAATAAAAGTAACCACTTTGATTTCCTCTGCTATTTCTGGCAATTTTGTAAAAAACTCCGCTTTTGCATAGCTTTCTAAAATAGCTGCAGCTGTAGCATTCCCATTTGTGAATGCTTCTTTCAATCGAGCCGTGTCAGCATCATAAAGATACACTTGTGTTTTAAGCACATCCGCTGCTTGTTTTGCAATAGCGACATCATTGCCTAAAGCTAAATCAAGTAAAACTTCAATTGAAGTTCCGCCTTTCATGTGAGACAATAATTCAAATGCAAAATCAACGGTTATTTCTGCAACCTTTTCATTTCCAAGAATGATATCTTTTAAGAAATAGGCTTTTTTACCAGCAGCACTTGTGGTTCCTGGTAATGTATTGTATATGAAAAAGTTGAGACAATCCTTTCTATTAGGAGAATTTTCATCTTTTATTTGATCAATAATTTCGCTTAGTAAATCAGCACTATCAATTGGTTTTGGATGCAAACCTTGCCCTTTTCTTTCTTCAATTTCTTTAATGTAATCGTTATAAAGATTCATACTATATGTATTTTATAAATAGGTTAATTGTATTTGTATCTTTTAGTGCTACAAATTTAATAAATCTTAATGGTATTTAAAAATTTTTAATAAATCGTATGATTAAAAGAATTATTACTTACAAAGATTCTTTTTTACTATTAATATTTCAAT
>CAISYO010000105.1 GCA_903889745.1 uncultured Bacteroidota bacterium
AATCCCAATCCCCAACCTCTTTTTTTAGTCGTAAATCCAGGCTCGATGACCCTGTTAAATTGGTTTTTTGGAATGCCTTTGCCGGTATCGGTAATCGTAATTTTTACCCTATTTCCTATGGTAGAGATGGAAAGATCTAAATGGCCTTTCCCTCTCATGGCATCAATAGCATTTTTTACTAAATTTTCAATCGTCCAGCTATGTAAAGAAGGATTCAAAGCTACATAAATAGGATAATCTGGAGCTGAAAAAGTAAATAATATCTGTTTTGAAACTCTTGTTTGTAAATAATCTAGTGCGTTTTTTGTCTCTTCAATAAGGTCTCTTTTCTCTAAAATAGGCTCACTACCAATTTTTGAAAATCGATCAGTTATCGTTTGTAGTCGATTAATATCTTTCTCAATTTCAGAGACGGTACTTTCTTCAATATTTTCTAATTTTAGTAGTTCTACCCAACCAATCAAGGAAGATAACGGTGTGCCAATCTGATGTGCTGTTTCCTTTGCCATACCTGCCCAAAGTTTATTTTGAGTAGACATTTTTGTTGCTTTATAGAAGTTATAAACTACCGCGCCAAACAAAATAATAATCAATAATAAAGCAATAGGATAATATTTGAGTTTATTTAATAAGGGTGAATCGCCATAATAAACCAATTGATATTCGTTTTTTGAGCGCTCAATTTTTATCGGCTGATTGTCTTTTTTTATTGAATTAAAATACTTTTTTAAAGCAATTGTGTCTGTAGAAATGGCTTCGTCAATATTGTTGGAATCCAAAATTTGATCTTTACTATCGGTGATAAATATGGGAATGGTGTTGTTTTTACTGATAATTTTAAGCGGTAAATCTAAATCTGAATTTTCGTTTGCATTGGCAATGCTTGTTAATGCAGTAGCCCAAAATTCCATTTTTGAACGTTCTTCATTTTTAAATATTTGAAAAAAATTATAGGTGTTCCAAAGTATTAAAAGTACAATGAAAAAGGAGGCAATAATTATAAACCAACGGGTTAAATTTCGTCTTTCAGAAAACTGCATCAATTTTGTTTTGATGTAAAAATACTAAAAAGCATTTTAAAATTGATACTTGTTCTTGTAAATGAACTTGTATTTGTTTGCTATCTTTGTAAAAAATAAAGTTTAGCTATGTTAAGCATTGATCCAAAAGAAATAGCACCAGCAAAATTACAAGGATACTTACAGAGTGCTGTGGCACCAAGGCCAATTGCATTTGCAAGTACATTAGATAACTATGGAAATCCAAATTTATCGCCTTTTAGTTTCTTTAATGTTTTTAGTTCAAATCCGCCCATTTTAATTTTTTCTCCAGCAAGACGCGTGCGAGATAATACAACAAAACATACACTAATTAATGCCGTTAATACTAAAGAAGTAGTAATTAATGTTGTGAATTATGAGATGGTGCAGCAAATGTCATTATCAAGCACAGAATACCCAGATGGTGTTAATGAGTTTGAAAAAGCAGGATTTACAATGTTAGCATCTGATAAAGTAAGCCCTTTTCGCGTTGCCGAAAGTCCGGTGCAATTTGAATGTAAAATTAACGAAGTAATTGCTTTAGGTGACCAAGGCGGTGCTGGAAATTTAGTAATTTGTGAAGTAGTTAAAATTCACATTAATGAAGCTGTTTTAGACGCAACAGGAATGATTGACCAACACAAAATAGATTTGGTTGCCCGAATGGGGTCAAATTGGTATAGTCGATCTAATGTTGGCATGTTTGAAGTAGAAAAACCTTTAACAACGTTGGGAATTGGAGTAGATATGATTCCCGATTTTATCAAAGAGAGTGGTTATTTTGACGGAAATGATTTTGGTAAATTAGGAAATATAGAAAATATACCAACCGAAGAAGAAATTGCTATATTTGTAAAAGAAAATTTTGAAGTTAAAGCCGTTTTAAGTGCTGATGACATGCATACAAAATTTCAAAAAGCAAAAGAATATGTAGACAACGGAAGAGCTATTGATGCTTGGAAATTGTTATTAGCCAAAAAATAAATTTAAGTATTATGGAAGTTTTAGGAAGAGTAAAATTAATTAATCCTGTTCAACAAGTAAGTGCTTCATTTAAAAAGAGAGAACTTGTTGTTACTACAGAAGAGCAATATCCTCAACATATTTTGATTGAGTTTGCACAAGACAAAACTGATTTGTTAAACAATTATAATGTTGGAGAACAAGTAAAAGTTTCAATCAATTTGAGAGGAAGAGAATGGGTTAATCCACAAGGAGAAACTAAATATTTCAACTCTATTCAAGGTTGGAGAATTGAAAAAGCACAAGCAGAAGCGCCAAGCGCGCCACAAATGCCACAAATGCCAGCTGCAGAAGCGTTTGAACCAGCAACCAACTTTAAAGAAGAAGAACACGACGATTTACCTTTTTAACAAAGAGTAAAGAGAATAGAGCATAGAAAAAAGAGTCATTCAAAATTTGCATTTTGAATGGCTTTTTAATTTCTCGATAATTAGGTCTATTTTCTTTTTTCTCTTCTATATTTTCTCAAAAGATGTATTTTCTAACCCAAGAACTATATTTTCCGCCAGTAGAAACCGCTTCACCCGAAGGCATTATTGCTTTTGGAGGTGATTTGTCTGCAGAGAGATTGCTATTGGCCTATAATTCAGGAATTTTTCCTTGGTTTGAAGATGACGAGCCTATTTTATGGTGGAGTCCGCCAGAACGGATGGTTTTGTTTTTTGAAGATTTAAAGATTTCAAAAAGCATGCGAACTATCATTTATCAAAAAAAGTTCAAAGTAACTTTCAACACAGCTTTTAGAGAAGTAATTCTTAATTGTAAAAAAATTTCCAGAAAAGATCAAATAGGCACTTGGATTACCGATAATATGGTAGAGGCCTATTGCAAATTACACGAATTAGGTATTGCCAAAAGTGTTGAGGTTTGGGAAAATGATGAATTAGTTGGCGGTTTGTATGGTGTAGATTTAGGCCATGTTTTTTGTGGTGAAAGTATGTTTTCAAAAGTGTCTAATGCTAGTAAAATGGCTTTTATAGCGTTGGCAAAACAATTAGAAATGGCTAATTATCGTTTGTTAGATTGCCAGGTCTACAACGATCATTTAGCGAGTTTAGGTTGTGTTGAAATTGACCGAGAAGATTTTTTGAGTGTATTACAACGCTAAAATTTCGGTAATGTTCTTACATACAATTCTTCTACTTTTTTTCTAGCCCAATCGGTTTTTCTTAGAAACTTTAAGCTAGAATTTATAGACGGATTATCTTTAAAACAATTGATATTAATCAATTCGGCCAAAGTGTCAAAGCCATAAAAATTCACTAATTGTTCTACAATTTCCTTTAAAGGTTTTCCGTGAAGTGGGTCGTTGCTCATAATTTATTTTCTTGTTAAGCAATTCATGACATGATCATTGACCATTCCTGTGGCTTGCATGTGTGCATAAACAACGGTTGAACCTACAAATTTAAACCCGCGTTTTTTTAAATCTCTACTCAGTTTATCAGAAATTTCAGTGGTTGCTTTCACTTCTCCCAAATTTTTCGGTTGATTATCTATAGGTTTTCCATCAACAAATCCCCAAATGTATTTTGAAAAAGTTCCAAATTCTTCCTGCACTTTTAAAAAGGCTTGTGCATTGGTAACCGTAGCTTTGATTTTTAATTTATTTCGGATAATTCCTGAATCTTCTGCTAATTCCGCCATTTTTACTTCTGAATAATGGGCAATTGTATTCCAATCGAAATCATCAAATGCTTTTCTAAAATTTTCTCTTTTTGCCAAAACGGTATACCAACTCAAGCCTGCCTGAAAGGTTTCTAAAATTAAAAATTCAAAAATAGTTTTATCGTCATAAACAGGTTTTCCCCATTCGTTATCGTGATAATTGCGGTACAAATCATCTTTTTCGCACCAAGCGCATCGGTGTTTAGTTTCCATGTTTTTCTGTTCCTAAATAGTTGTCAATTAGATAATGTCCGAGATAAATTAAAGGGGTTAATCCTATGGCAATCAATAATTTTACCGAATATCCTGTAAACGCTGAAGCTACAAACGTTTCCCCATTTATTTTTCCGGGTAACCAAAAAGCAATTCCTAATACAATGAAGCTGTCAAATAATTGTGATATAACGGTTGAACCCGTACTTCTTAACCACAACATTTTTTTCCCGGTTCTATTTTTAAGAAAGTGAAAAAGCGTAACATCAATTAATTGTGAAACGAGAAATGCGGTAATACTTCCAACGATAATCCACATGCTTTGACCAAAAACCGCTCCAAATTGATCATCAGTGATTAATCCATCGCCCTTTACCGCTGGAATTTGAAGTCCAATTAACAATAAAATGAAAGTATATGCAATCAATGCGGCGGTTATTAAAGATAATTTTTTAACGCCTTTTTCTCCAAAATATTCATTGATTAAATCGGTAGTTATAAATACAATAGGCCAAGGTAAAATACCTAAACTCATTACATTATTTCCAATATAAATCAGTTTGCCGCCAATTAATTCGGCCACTAATGCATTGGTAATAAAAATACCAGCTAGCACTATATAAATTATATCTTTTTTTCTGTGGAACATTCCTATCGTTTTATCAAAAGTACTAGATTTAAAACATAAAAAAAAACTTCAACCCGAAGATTGAAGTTTTTATATGCTTGTAATCGAATGATTATCCTAAAGCAACTCTTTTGAAACCAGTAACTGTTAAGTTAGCATCTACCGATTTGATATAAGCAGCAACGCTCATAGAACCATCTTTGATGTAATCTTGGTTTACTAAAGTATTGTCTTTGTAAAAACGTTGGATTTTACCTTTAGAAATGTTATCTAACATAGCTTCTGGCTTACCTTCAGCTCTTAATTGTTCTTTAGCGATTTCGATTTCTTTTTCAATGATTGCAGCATCAACACCAGCTTCGTTTAAAGCAATTGGGTTCATAGCAGCAGCTTGCATTGCAACGTTTTTAGCCGCTTCGTCAGCACCAGCAACGTTTGCAGATAAAGCTACAAGAGTAGCAATTTTACCCGCGTGAATGTAAGATCCAATAAATGCACCTTCTAATCTTTCAAAAGCACCAATTTCAATTTTTTCACCGATAACTCCAGTTTGCTCAATTAATTTTTCAGCAACTGTAATTCCGTTAAAATCAGAGGCTAATAATTCATCTTTAGTAGAAAAATGTAAAGCTTGGTTAGCTAAATCAGTTGCTAATTTTACGAAAGCTTCGTTTTTACCTACGAAATCAGTTTCACAGTTTAAGGTAATTGCAACAGCAGCCGTTTTGTCTGCGTTAACAACAGCAACAGCAGCACCTTCAGTAGATTCTCTATCTGAACGATTAGCAGCTACTTTTTGACCTTTTTTTCTTAAGTTTTCAATTGCCAAATCGAAATCTCCATCTGCTTCCACTAATGCTTTTTTGCAATCCATCATTCCAGCACCAGTGATAGTTCTTAATTTATTTACGTCTGCAGCAGTAATATTTGCCATTTTGTATTTTTTTTAAATTGTTTGTAAAAGTAAAAAATCCCAATTACTAAATCCCAAATTCCAATTTTACTAAATTGCTAACTAAACGTTAGAACAAGTTTGGAATTTGGAATTTAATTCTTGGAATTTAAATTATTTATGCTTCAGTTTCAGTTGCACTTGTTTCAGTTGCACTTGCTTCAGCTTCAGTTGTAACAGCTTCAGTTGTAACAGCTTCAGTTGTAACAGCTTCAACTTCAGATGCTACTGCCTCTTTAGTTGGTAATTCATCTTTTTCATCTTTTCTATCAGAAAGACCTTCTACTAATGCAGCAGAAACTAAAGATAAAATTTTATCGATTGATTTAGAAGCATCATCATTTGCAGGGATAACGAAATCAATTGGACGTGGGTCCGAATTCGTATCAACCATTGCGAACACTGGAATGTTTAATTTTTGAGCTTCTTTAATCGCGATATGCTCAGCTTTAACGTCTACTACAAAAAGAGCTGCTGGAAGTCTAGACATATCAGCAATAGAACCTAAGTTTTTCTCTAATTTTGCACGTAAACGATCTACTTGCAATCTTTCTTTTTTAGATAAAGTTAAGAAAGTACCGTCTTTTTTCATTCTATCGATAGAAGCCAT
>CAISYO010000106.1 GCA_903889745.1 uncultured Bacteroidota bacterium
ATCAATTAGTCAAAATTGTTCAAGAATTGACTCTAAAAATAATTCAAATGGAGGACAAAATGACCGAAATGCAGAAATGGGTTTATAAAAAGAAAAAGAAGATCAATGTTGTCGCTTGGTTAAATGCGAATATAATTCCAACTATTGGCTTCAAAGAATGGGTCAATACGTGTTTGTTGGTTAATCCGGAAGACTTTGAGGATTTAATGGAAAATTCATTGTTTCATACAGTTCAACAAGTATTTGAACGCAATTTAAGGACAAAAGACGATTTTACATACCCAATTCGATGCTTTTCTCAAAAAACAGGAATATTCTACATTTGTGAAAAAAAGCCAGATGGAACGCCGGAATGGACACTATTACACAATCAAGATATGATTTTGATGCTAAAAACTATTCAAAATCGTATAATAAAGGAACTAACAAAATGGAAGGCAGAAAATCAGTATAAATTTGATGATAATAGCAAGATTTCTGATTTATTCAATAAGGCAATTATTAAATTAATGAATATGAGCTTCACACCTGATCATACATTCGCTAGGATGAAAAATGGACTATTCAATCATTTAAAGACTGATTTAAAGCTAATGGATTATGAGTTTGAATTTTGAATAACAATTTTGATTATATAATAAGATAAATTAACTTTTTTTTAGTTCATTAATAAACCTATGAAAAAATGAAAAAATTGAAACATTTTTAACGCATCTGACTCCAATCACAAGAAAATCATCAAGTATCAATTCAAAATTGCAAGTTCAAAATGTCAGTCATTCGTTCTTTATCCGTTCAGCAGATTGAAGCTGCTGAGGCGATTATTAATACATTTAGTAATCCGGAAGATAGTCGTTGGTGTGTGTTAATTGCTCAAATGCAATCAGGTAAGACAGAAACCTATTTGTTGGCAGCGTGTGAAGCTATTAGACAAAAATTGGTTGCTAATGTTGTAATTTTCAGTGGCAATGCTGAAATTGATTTAAAAAAACAGTTAAAAAATGAGATTGAAGATAGAGGCTCTGCGTATTACAATAAATACAGACGTTATTTGATGTCCAAAAATGTCGATTTAGATGAAATCGATGATATTTTTGAGGCACTAAAAACCCTAGTAATTGTTGTTTGGGGGACTGAACTTAACAAATATGAAAGAGAAACTAGTGAGACTTTGTTTATTTGGGAGGAGTCACATCACGCTCAAAGCCTTACTCAATGCCCAGATAAATTTTTGAAAAGAATAGGAGTATCTGCTGATGGAGATAGTTATATATTGTCTAGAAGCAATAATTATTTGATCAGTATTTCTGCTACTCCATTTTCAGAACTCAGTGATATTCATCATTATACTCAAGAAAAAAAATGTGTTTATTTGCGTCCCGGAGATAGTTACAACAGCGTTCAAAAAATGATCACATCTAACAGAATTAAGTCATACTCGATTGTTAGAGAAGGTTTAAAAAATGCGTTATTAACTCCTCATACTGGATTTAAATATGGAATCGTTAGAATCTCGGTTAAAAATGAGGAATTAGTAAAGGCTATTGTTGTTGAGTTTGGGTGGAATTATGTTGTATTTGATTCTTTATTAGTTGGAGAAGAAAAAAAAATCGGTCAGGAAACGTGGGATAATATGAAAAATGTTCCTAATTCCGATACAGTAATTTTACTTAGAGGAAAATGTCGTATGGGAAAAAATTTACAGAAAAAAAATATTTTATTTGTTATGGAAACCGCTAGAAATTCTAAGACTGACACTGTTTTACAAGGATTATTAGGCCGAGTTTGTGGATATTCTGAGGGATCAAATACAATTGATGTTTATTTACACCAAAAAATTGCTCTAGGTGGTGAATTAAACAGATATATTGAAATGATTGATACCATTGA
>CAISYO010000107.1 GCA_903889745.1 uncultured Bacteroidota bacterium
AATACAAGACCTAATTTTGCCAGAAATTTAGCTTTATTCATATCCTGATAGGTTTTATTTGAATCTAGAAAAGCTTCTATCATTTCCATGTCCATTTGTTCGATAAAATATTTAATCGCATCTGATTGATTTTTTATACTTACTTTTTTTGACATTTTTTTTAAATTATTTTTATCCGTCACAAAATTATTGTAACATTGTGCAATATATCTGCACAGTAAAATGGCAACTAATAAACACGCGCAAATTCGTTATAAAGTACTAGACACTTGCTTCAGAAACACTGGGAGAAATTACACTTTTGAGGATTTAATGGCTGCATGCAATGATGCCCTATCAGAAGTAGATCCGAAAAGCAATGGTATATCCATAAGAACATTAAGAGATGATATTGCATTTATAGAGAGTGATGCAGGTTGGTCGGCAGATATTGAACGTGTAAAGGCAGGGAAGAAGAGTTACTATCGCTACCGTGATCCAAACTTTTCAATCAATAATCAGCCGTTAAACCAAACTGAATTAACGCAAATCAATTCTGCATTAGAAATCATTAGCCGATTTAATGGAATGCCTCAATTTGCTTGGGTTAACGAGATAGTTACTAAGATTAACAATGGTTTTGAGATGGATGACAATAGCTCTGGCATCATTAGTTTTGATTCAAATCAATATTTAAAAGGGATAGAACACCTGGGCAATTTGTTTAATGCAATAAATGGATGTAAGGCTTTAAAAATGGTTTATCGTCCATTTAAATCGGAGCATGATATAGACATGATCATTCATCCCTATTATTTAAAACAATTCAATAATCGTTGGTTTTTGTTTGGTTTAAATGATAAATACAAAACCATTTCAAACATAGCGTTAGATAGGATTGTAAGTTTTGAACCAATCACACTAAAATACATTAAGAATAAATCTATCGATTTTGAAGAATACTTTGAAGATATCATTGGTGTTACAATGCCTGATAAAGGAAGGTTAACTAAAATTGAATTGCAGTTTACAAATGAGGAAGCACCATATGTTTTGACAAAACCAATACACGGGTCACAGAAAAAGAAAACTCATGACGAAAATGGCTTAACAATTACTATGGAATTGATACCGAATATGGAATTTGAGAAACTAATACTTTCATTTGGAGAAAGAGTCAAGATTTTAAAACCGGCTAATTTGGCTAATCGTTTCAAAGAAATATATATTAAAGCTGCTGACTCATATTCATTATAAAATACTGAATGAAAAAAAGGCCTCTCATATCCCTTAAACAGCTCAACCGTGCCATTTACGATGCGCAAACTGATCTTTGCAGGGTTCGCTTGTGGTATGAAGGGGCGCCATTAACCGAAGTTGAAATTAATATGTGCCCGCTACCACGTTTAGCAATTAGGGGCTTGTTCTACCATGCGGACAACACATGGAGTAGGTTAGCCGGTTACTATGAGGGTAAAATGTATATACCACAAATATCTTTAGCTCACCTAGCAAATACCCAATATGATTCATTAAGGGATGTTATCCGTCACGAATATGCTCATGCTTTTGCCCACCATTATCCTGAGCTGATTTTTAAAACAGAATTTGCAAAGGTGTTCGGAGGCTCATACAATTATGGTAAGCCATCAAAAATGCATTCTGATGCTTATGTAAGTGATTATGCGAAAATCATCCCAATGGAAGATTTTGCGGAAACTTTTATGGTCTTCTTAAAACGCAAGGGTAAGATGCCAAAATCATTTTCACATAAAAGACTTATTGCGAAGTGGAATTTTGTTGACATGGTAATCAAAAAGGCTTGTAAAATACTTTAATCATTTTTTACAATTTTATTTAAGTTAACCAAAGCTACGAAAACTTGACTTTAAGCAAAAAACTGATAATTTAGTGATAATTACTTTCGAATGATAAGGCTATTAACTATGCTCAAATTTTGCAAATCAACTAGAAAAAAGTTCTAAAAAATGTCGGTGGACTCCACTTGTAATAAATCGGCAATTTCATAAAGCACCTCAATTCTAGGTTGATTTTTGTTTTGGGCATAACCATTGATTACTGGATAACTCTTTCCAAGTTTCTCGGCATGCCATGTTTGTTTGATGCCCTTTTGTTCTAAAACTTCTTTAATCCGGTTCATTGAAATATTTCTTTTATTAAAAATATAGGCTGTCGCTTTCGTAATCTACCACATATTTACGCAAGGCTAATATAATGTTTTTTCAATATTATTTATTAAGATTTTCAATATACGTTAAGAACCCAATACAGGAGGGGAAAACTTTATTTGAACTAAGATTTTGGGTTCTACAAATGCAGCAAAATGAGTATTAATTTGCTATTTGTACTATAAATGTAGAAGTGTAAAAACGGACGTAAACAGCAGTAAACAATCGTTTACGATCGTAACAACAAAACATAAAGGAAATTACGACCGTTTTTGGTCGTAAATACTGAAAATCAGTATTTTACGAATTCACACGTATACGATTGTATACGATTGTTTTATGCTCGTTTACGATCGTAATTGTTTTGTAAAAGAACTGAATTTGGGTATTATTTTGTACGATTGTGCAACAAATTAAAATCGTAAAAATGGAAACAAAAAACACCCCAGAAAAATTTCTCTTCCAGCTAACTACTGAAGAGTTTGACTCGTTGTTTCGCGGTATGCTAAACGACATTGTTCCTAGCCTAGTTAAAGAGGGCATAAAGGAACATCTAAGAGGCATTAATGTAGATCAACCAGACACTATTGGCTTGGAAGAGGCTGCTAAGGTCACAGGCCTTAAAACAAAGTCTATTTACTCCAAAGTGTGCAGATTAGAAATACCGGCCATAACCAGAGGTCGACCTTTGTTGTTTAGCCGAGCGGAACTTGAAAAATGGATGAAGACTGGAAGGCCATCCGTTCCGGAAACTATGGCGAAGGAATGGAGGGAGAAAAGGGGGATGAGTTAAGAGGAAATCCCAGCTCAAATTTGGGCTGGGATTTTCTAACCAATTAATTGCGTTTTATCGAACCAAGACGGCTCCGTTTAATTATCTCTATATTACATTTTATTTTAATTACTGATTATTATAGTTAGGCCGCATAAAATAACCTCTTCTTGGGTTTGAAAAATGAAACGTTTTTTTTAAATTTACTAGAATAAATAAATTAAAAATGGCAAAAACAGCTTCAACCTCAAAACCTCCTGTGAAAAATGGCCCAAGCCAAACAGGAAATTCATCAGGCAAAGGACGTGGTAATA
>CAISYO010000108.1 GCA_903889745.1 uncultured Bacteroidota bacterium
CAATGAATTAAAAAAAATAAATAAATATCCTTTTGAAACCATATCTGAACATTTAAGTGAAGAAATTGAGGAAACTTTTGAAATGGAGTCTTGGAATGAACTAAAAGCCAATCATATTTTAAAAATAATGCAAGAACTTAAGCCAAATTATAAACTAATCTTGACTTTATTTTTTATAGAAGGATATGATTTAGAAGAAATTGCAACTATTTTATCGATATCCAATGAAAACAATGCATAAATTTCTTTTTATTTTAATTTTACTCCCAATAGCCGGAAAAGCTTTCAATGGCGATAAAGATTTTACGAAAGAAAAAAATATTAATAAGGTATTTTCAGTCAATCCAGAAGCCTCACTAGGTATTTCAAACGCTTACGGAAACATTAATGTGTATTTATGGGATGAAAATAAAATTTCGATTCAAGTTCAAATTAAAGTTTCTGGAAATTCAGAAAAAAAAGTAATTGAACGACTGGAAGATATTGACGTAAATTTCAACAATACATCTTCACGAGTAATGGCAATAACCGAATTAAACGGAACAAATTGGCGCGGAAATTCAAATTTGAGTTATGAAATAAATTATATTGTTAAAATTCCTAAAAATGCTTCGGTAGATTTAACCAACAAATATGGAAATATTTCAATAGATAAATTGAATGGAAACTTAGACATTGATAGTAAATACGGAAGCTTGTTTTTAGGACAAATTAATGGGAAGACCAATCGTATTTCTGTGGCGTATTCCCAAAATTCGAGTATTGCAAGCATCGAAAAACTACAATTGAATTCTCAGTATTCGGAAATTGATATTACTAATGGCGAACAAATAAACGTAAGCGGAAATTATAATACCATCAATTATCAAACTTTAAATTCGCTACAGGTTTCTTCAAATTACACAAAAATTAAAGGATCAACGGTTTCAAAAACTACGATAAGCGGCAATTATCTCACCATAAAATTAGGTACAGTTGATCATTCGGCAACCATAAATTCAAACTACAGTGACATTCAATTGGACACAAATAGTAAAACCGATTTAATTGATATCAATGGAAATTATTCAAATTCAAAAATTACGTTGGGTCCCGATTTTGCATTTGATTTAAAATTAAATATGAAATATGGCACTTTTAAAGAAAATTTAGGAATGCGATTAAAGTATACTGATAAATACGAAAAAAATAATACCAAAATCTTCACCGGATATCATATTTCTTCTGGAAAAGCGAAGGTTTCAATTACAACCAATTATGGAAATGTTCAATTACTAAATCAATAAATTATGACAAAAATTGCCCTTGCATTAGCACTTATTAGCTTTTCATTTTGTGAAGCACAAAACTGGAAACAAGAAAAAATTAGAGAATCGGGAAACCAAATTACGAGCAATCGTTCTACCCCTGAATATGACCAAATTGCCGTTAGCGGTTCTTTCCAAGTTACTTTAGTAGCAGGAAAAGAAGGTAACATTTCGATAACTGGTGATGAAAATATTATTTCACATGTTGTAACTGAAGTTGAAAACAACGAACTTAAAATTTACTTTGAGAAGAAAAAAAATTATTACTATAAATCTAAAATTACAATCGAAGTACCTTTTGAAAGTATTAATGCTATTCTTTTCACAGGTTCAGGAGATATTACAACTAAAAGCACGATTATTGCTGACAAATTTGATGTACACTTAACAGGTTCTGGAGATGTAATTTTAGACTTGAAAACCACAAAAACAACTGCTTCAGTAGCCGGTTCAGGTGATATTGTACTTTCTGGAACATCAACTGATTTAAAAGCATCGGTGGCCGGATCGGGTGATTTAGATTGTTCTAAATTAATAGCCGAAAATGTCACAGCTGATGTTGCTGGATCGGGAGATATTAAAGTAAACTGTACACAAAAACTAATAGCAGGAGTAGCTGGAAGTGGTAGCGTTAAATATAAAGGCAAACCTGAAACAATAGAAAAATCTATTGCTGGATCAGGAGACATTGAAGGATTTTAATTTTTTTGAGGATCCTTTTATTGGCAATACTCCAAAAAAAATCCCAATCGTTTGATTGGGATTTTTTTGTATTAATTAGTATAAGGTGGTTTACAAGTTTTATCTAAATGCCTTCTCAATCGATCTGATGCAGTAAAATCAGAATCTTGTGGTGAAGGAAGTGTAGAAGGAGAAATAATAGGTCCTGTAAACTTTCTTGGAATTCCTTTTCGTTCATCATAAGGCGTTGCAGGATCATCAACAGTGGCACCATCATAAGGATAATGTTTTGTTTTTTCTATTCCAGCATCCATATAGGTAAAAGCTATTTCAACTTTAGTTAAAACACCATCTGCATCATCATCGACATCTCTATAATCTGGCACTTTATCTCCGTCTGTATCTAAAGCATCTAAATTAAAATTTGGTCCATACTCGATTCTAGAAAGGATTTGATCACGATCGTGATCCCGAGATTTCTGTGAGTGTAATTTAAAATTAAAGATTAAAGGGGAATAGGATGCAATATTTGATGTAGCTGAATTGAAATATCCTAATCCAGAAGGCAAAAACATAACTCCAGCACCATAATTTTGAAAAGAAACGGTTCCATCAGGATTAGTAGTATGAGTACCAGTTTTAAATTGCGGTATGACTTCTCCCCAACCTCGAATAACATCTTCTAAGGCAAACCAAATTGGAGTCTGAGATTGATCAAAAACATTTTGTGAATAAGTAACAACATCATTAGTTGTAGATTTTGTAAAAGTACTCCCTTTATATGAAACAAAAGTAGAATCTACAGGTGTAGTAATTTCTCCAGATCCTTCACGCAACTTTAAATAATAAATTTTGTAGGTTATATCGTGTATATCTCTATTAATATACTCTAAATTTGACATTTGAGATATTGGAGTTTGGGTTCCTCCAGCTGGTATTTGAGTAAAAGTGGTATTATAATCGGCATCCACTGTCACATAATGTGTTGCTAAAAAATCTTCAATTTTAGCTAAATCTTCTTCATAAACTTCATCGTAGGGTCTAGGAGGAGTTGCAGTTACAGTATCATTATTCTGACAAGAAAACGTACTTAATATAATAACAACACTTAAAACTATTTTAAAAAGGCTTTTCATTATTCTAAAATTTATAGGGCGCAAGATACAATTTTCATTTATTTTTGTAGAAATATTAACACGGATTTTAGAAATTTATGAGAATTGACAAATATTTGTGGTGTATACGCTATTACAAAACCCGAAGTATCGCAACGGAAGCTGCAAAAAAAGGGCATATTACGGTTAATGGACAAATAGCTAAACCATCTAGAGAAGTGTTTCCAACGGATAAAATTACACTCAGAAAAGATCAAATTAACTATAAATTAGTCGTGCTTGATGTTCCTTTGAATCGTTTAGGAGCAAAATTAGTCGATTTATACCGAAAAGATGAAACACCTGCTGAAGCATTTGAACATATTGCACTGATGAAACTTTCCAAAGAACATTACAGAGCAAATGGTACTGGGAGACCTACAAAAAAAGAACGTAGGGATATTGATGATTTTATTAGCGATGATTTTGAAAACGAAAATGTAGAAGAACTATGAATTATTGGGAAGTGCGCTACCAAAAAAATGACACAGGTTGGGATATAAGTTCAATCTCAACTCCACTAAAAGAATATATTGATCAATTAACTGACAAAAAAAGCCGTATTTTGCTTCCTGGAGCAGGAAATGGATATGAATTTGATTATCTAATCAGTAAAGGATTTACCAATGTATTTGTAGTAGATATTGCAATTTCGCCTCTAAACAATATTGCCAAAAGAAATCCAGCAATGACTTCAAATCTATTACATCAAGATTTTTTTACCTTGAATGAAAAATTTGATTTGGTGTTAGAACAAACATTTTTTTGTGCTATTCCGCACGAAATGAGAGCTGATTATGCAACTAAAATGAATGAAATACTGAATCCGAAAGGAAAAATTGCAGGTTTATTATTTGACTTTCCACTCAATGAAGAAGGACCGCCTTATGGAGGCTCAAAAGAAGAATATCTTACTCTATTTTCTGAAAAATTTAAAATAAAAACTTTTGAAAGAGCACATAATTCAATAAAACCTAGACAAAATAAAGAACTCTTTTTTATCTTTGAAAAAAAATAACACTTCTCATGAAAAATATCATTTTAACTGATGCAGAAATAAGTCACAAAACTAAAAGAATAGCGTATCAAATTTACGAAACGTTTAGCAGTGAAAGCGAAGTGATTTTAGCTGGAATTGCTTCAAATGGCTTTGTTTTTGCTCAAAAAATTGCTCAAGAGTTGACCCAAATTTCAGATCTTAAAGTGACTCTTTGTGAAGTTAAAATTAACAAACAAAATCCGCAAGAGACTATTTTTACTTCACTTTCAGTTGAAGCTTACGAAAACAAAGGTTTGGTTTTAATTGATGATGTATTAAATTCTGGAACTACTTTAATCTATGGAGTAAAACATTTCTTAGATGTTAAATTAAGTAAATTCAAAACTGCTGTATTAGTTGATAGAAACCACAAAAAATATCCTGTTAAAGCAGATTTTAAAGGCATATCTCTATCAACCTCATTACAAGAGCACATTCATGTTGTTTTTGATGAGAATGAATCTTATGCATACTTATCTTAATTTCATTTGTATTTCATCCACTAATTGTTCTACAGACTTTTCATCAATGGCAATTACATGATTTACTTGATGATAATAAAATGAACGATCAAATAAATGTTTAGTAATAAAATCAAGCAATTGGTCATTGTTTACCGACGCTAATAAAGGTCGGGCATCTTTTTCATCTTGAAGTCTTTCAACAAGATTAGCCGAAGTTGCCTTTAAATAAAACGAAACTATTCCATCATGCTGTAATAATTCATGATTATTATGATAACAAGGTGTTCCACCGCCTAAACTCAAAACAAAAGATTCTGTTTTTTGTAAAACCAATTTTAAAATGTTATTTTCTATTTTTCTAAAATAAATTTCGCCTTTAGTTTCAAACAATTCAGGTATCGATTGCTGTTCGTTTTCTTCAATAATTGCATCTAAATCATAAAAAGGAACTTCCAATTTTTTAGCCAATAGTTTTCCTACCAATGACTTACCGCTGCCCATATATCCTACAAAAACTACTTTCATGATTTGAATAATCCCTTATATATTAAGGAGTTAAATAATTAATTATAAAAAAAGACAAATTTATAATAAAAACCTATTGAAAAACGAATTTATGTTACTATATTTGCACCCGCATTCAAGAAAATAATGACTTGGTAGCTCAGCTGGTAGAGCACATCACTTTTAATGATGGGGTCCTGGGTTCGAATCCCAGCCAGGTCACTAC
>CAISYO010000109.1 GCA_903889745.1 uncultured Bacteroidota bacterium
ACATTTCTTTAAGATTTTTGATTCGCCTGCTTTATTGACGTGCATCATAGCTACGATAATATTTTCAGCTGAAGCCACTAAATCCATAGCGCCACCCATTCCTTTTACCATTTTTCCTGGAATTTTCCAGTTGGCAATATCACCATTTTCGGAAACTTCCATCGCGCCTAAAATGGTTAAATCTACTTTTTGCGCACGAATCATTCCGAAACTAAAAGCGGAATCAAAGAAACTAGCTCCTGGCAAAGTAGTAATCGTTTGTTTTCCTGCGTTGATAATGTCGGCATCTTCTTCTCCTTCAAAAGGAAACGGTCCCATACCTAAAACGCCATTTTCCGACTGAAATTCCACCGAAATATCCGTACGAACATAATTCGCAACAAGCGTTGGTATTCCAATTCCTAAATTAACATAATACCCGTCTTTAACTTCTTGGGCGATTCGTTGTGCGATTTGATTTTTATCTAAAGCCATAATATAATGTGTCAATGTGATAATGTGTCAATGTGCCAATTCTTGAAGCTACTTCAATTGGCTAATCGGCTAATTGCCGCATTGACTAATTATTTTTGTCTCACCGTTCTTTGCTCAATTCTTTTTTCAAATTTCTCTCCTTGGAAAATACGGTTAACCATGATTCCTGGGATATGAATTTCATTTGGATTCAATGTTCCGGCTGGCACTAATTCTTCTACCTCAGCTATAGTAATTCTTGCTGCTCCTGCCATACATGCGTTAAAATTTCGAGCCGTTCCTTTGAAAATTAAATTCCCAGCTTCGTCGCCTTTCCATGCTTTTACGATAGAAAAATCGGCTTTATAGGCTAATTCCATTACGTGCATTTTTCCGTTGAATTCGCGTGTTTCTTTTCCTTCTGCCACTTCCGTTCCGAAACCAGCAGGTGTAAAAAACGCGGGAATTCCGGCTTGTGCAGCGCGACATTTTTCGGCTAATGTTCCTTGCGGGGTAAGTTCTACATCTAATTCGCCCGAAAGCATTTGGCGTTCAAATTCGGCATTTTCGCCTACATAAGAAGAAATCATTTTCTTAATTTGACGCTTTTGTAATAATAATCCCAATCCGAAATCGTCTACACCAGCATTGTTTGAAATGCAAGTTAAATTGGTAATATTTTTTTCTACTAATTCAGCAATACTATTTTCTGGAATACCACAAAGACCAAAACCGCCTAACATAATGGTTTGTCCATCTTGAATTCCTTCAAGTGCTTCTTGTACGTTGTTTACTTTTCTTGAAATCATATTTTTAATGTCGTTTTTATAGTCCTTGAAATTCATCCATATTGGGTTCGTCTGTAGGAACCTCCGTGGAATCGACTACTTTTTTAGGGGTCCAACAATCTACTTTAATGGATAAGTTTTCAGGTTTTTCAAATGATTCTCGTGAGACATCTAAATCGCTATCGGCATAACATTTTTTCATAAAAATTCCCCAAATAGGCAATGCTGTTGTAGCGCCTTGTCCCATATGTGTAGATCTAAAATGTGCTGCACGGTCTTCATTTCCTACCCAAATACCAGTGGCTAAATTGGGCACCATACCGATAAACCATCCGTCAGAATTATTTTGAGAAGTTCCTGTTTTTCCTGCAACTGGATTTGCAAAACTGTAATCGTACTGAATGAATCCGCCACCACCATATTTTAAACGGGCACCTGTTCCTGATTCTTTAACACCTTCCATTAATTTTACAACGGCATAGGCAACATCTTTGTTAACCACGTCTTTTTGATACGGAATGGGTTGGTCAATGACCACGCCATTTTTATCTTCTATTTTAATGATAAATGTAGGTTTTACATATACCCCTTGATTGGCAAATGTACTCATAGCCCCTACCATTTCTTCTACTGTAATATCCACTGCTCCTAATGCAATTGAAGGTTGAACTGGAATTTTTGAAGTAACTCCTAATTCTTTTGCCATATCCACAACTGCTTGTGGTCCCACTCGGTCAATTAATTTTGCCGAAACCGTATTGATGGAATTGGCTAATGCTTTTTGCAACGTAATAGTTCCTCGATAATTGCCATCAGAGTTTTTGGGAGACCAATCGGCATCAATTCCCCATTTACCTTTTGGCATGGTGAAATAACTATCAATTATGGAATCACAAGGCGACATGCCTAATTGTTCAATTGCTGTGGCATATACAAAAGGTTTAAAAGTAGAGCCTACTTGTCTTGCTCCTTGCCCCACGTGATCGTATTGAAAATACTTATAATTTACGCCTCCAACCCACGCTTTGATATGGCCGTTTCTTGGCTCCATAGCCATCATTCCGGTTTGCAGCATGTGTTTGTAGTAAATGATGGAATCTTTTGGTTTCATGATGGTGTCTTTTTCACCTTCATAAGTAAAAATTTTCATTTTAGCGGGAACTGAAAACGATTTTATGATTTCATCGGCCGTTTTTCCATTCAAATCCATTTTTCTCCATCGCTCAGAATTTTTCATCGCCTGCATCATGATTTGATTGGTTTGCTCGGGCGTAATATCAACAAAAGGCGCGTTTTCTTTGTCTTTCATTCCTTTAAAAAATTCTTTTTGTAAATTTTTTAAATGTTCTTGCACCGCTTCTTCGGCATATTGCTGCATTTTTGAATCGATAGTCGTATAAATTTTTAATCCATCTCGATACAAATCATACTCAGTTCCATCGGGTTTTAAGTGATCTTTTACCCATTTTCGCATGTAATCTCTAAGGTATTCTCTAAAATAAGTTGCACTACCTTCGGAATGACTTTCGGGTCTAAAATCTAATTTTACAGGTAATTTTTTAAGCTGCTCTTGTTTGGCTTCGGTAATTACGCCATTTTTCACCATTTGCCCTAATACCGTATTTCTTCGATCTAGAACTAATTGGGCTCTTTTTTTTCGGTTTGGATTATATAGCGAAGGATTTTTTAACATTCCTACAAACAAAGCGCCTTCTTCAATAGTTAAATCTTTTGGTTCTTTGTTCATGTAAATTTTTGCTGCCGAACGAATTCCGACCGCACCGTTTACGAAATCTACCTGATTTAAGTATAGCGCAATGATTTCTTGTTTGGTATATTGACGCTCTAGACGAATGGCAATAATCCATTCTTTTACCTTTTGAATAACTCTAAAAAGAATAAATTTAGAACCTTCACCATGGAATAAATTTTTGGCTAATTGCTGCGTAAGTGTACTAGCCCCTCCGTCTCTTCCTAGCTTTACTACGGCACGCAATGTCCCTTTTGCATCAATTCCTGAATGTTCATAAAAACGCTCGTCTTCGGTTGCCACTAAAGCTTTTACAAGATGTTGCGGTAATTCATGATATTTTACTGGAGTTCTATTTTCTTTATAAAATTTACCAATAACTACTCCATCTGAAGAGATAATTTCGGTAGCCACATTAGAATCTGGATTTTCTAAATCATCAAACGAAGGCATTTTTCCGAAAAACCCCCACGAAGCAAAAAGGAATAATAAAATAATTCCTAAAAATCCATACTTAAAAAGTTGCCAAAACTTTCGAGTATATTCTGAATATTCATTTGTAACTGGTTTCTTAGTCGCCATGTTATTTTGTTTTTTCTATTCGTAATCCTAATTCTGTAATTCCCTCTAGTTCAGCAACTCCATCTACCTCCCCGGTGGCTCTTACTGCTTGAACTACTTCTACTTTATAATTTCCAATTCTATTAAAAACGTAGTTTTCTAGATACCATAATTTACTTTCTTTTACATCGGTAAAACCTTCTCCTAAAAGAGTTCCGTCTACATCTGCCATTTGATATTCTAGTGTGTCAATTTTTATTGTAGGTTTTTTCCCTGGCTCTTTTAAGGAAACGATCAAATACATATTATTAAACGGATAATCATTATTATTTCTCACGTTTAAAAACAAATGGTATGGATTGATGGTGTCTTTTTGTTCAAAAGTAAAACGCAAAGTATCGGACTTTTTCCACGTACCGTCTAATTCTTTATATTCGCTGAAAAACTGTTTTTTATCACAGGCGGTAAAAAACAATAACAACAATAATAAACCAATAAAATTAGTCTTTCTTAGGTGCATTTTTAAAATTTGTAGGTTTCTTCTTTTTGTTTCTATTATTCGATTTTTTCTTCGGTTGATCAAAACGAGTTAAACTATCTTGACCAACTACATTTTCAAATTTTTTCTCTACTTCTTGAACCGTTTCAACTACATAATCTTCTAGTCCAGCAACGCGTTCTTTTTTCTTGTTTACAGCGATAATTTCTTTGACTTTGGCCACAGGTAAAACCATCCATTGCGCAGGTGCATTGGCATACGAAAACCACATGATTTCTTTGAAAATATCTATTTTCTGACAATAAGCGTCACCTTTTTCGGTGTACAATTTGGTTTCCATATCGGGCATGTCTTTTAAGGCATCAAGATACGTGTCCAATTCATAGTTCAAACAACATTTCAGTTTTCCACATTGACCAGCTAATTTTTGAGGATTCAATGATAATTGTTGGTAACGAGCTGCAGATGTATTCACACTTCTAAAGTCGGTTAACCAAGTGGAACAACACAATTCTCTTCCGCAAGAGCCTATTCCGCCTAAACGAGATGCTTCTTGTCGGAAACCCACTTGCTTCATTTCGATTCTAACTTTGAATTCTTGTGCAAATTCTTTAATCAATTGGCGAAAATCTACGCGATCGTTAGCGGTGTAGTAAAACGTTGATTTTGATCCATCGCCTTGAAATTCAACATCCGAAATTTTCATTTCCAATTTTAAATTGATGGCAATTTCTCTAGCACGCATGCGCACAATTTCTTCTTTATTTCTAGCTTCAGTCCAGATGTCGATATCCTTTTGAGTTGCTTTTCGGTAAATTTTTGCTAATTCTTTATCTGGATTTTCATTTTTCTTTTTCATTTGAATTTTAACCAATTCGCCTGTCAAAGTAATGATTCCGATGTCGTGTCCTGGAGAAGCTTCTGTTGCTACAATATCTCCAATAGACAAGGTTAATTTTTCGGTATTCCTAAAAAATTCTTTTCTACCGTTTTTAAATCGGATTTCAACAGCGTCAAAAGGCGCTTGACCACCCGGAAGTGTCATGTTTGATAACCAATCGAAAACCGAAAGTTTGTTGCAGCTATCGGTGCCGCAAGACCCATTATTATTACACCCTTTTGGTGCACCACCATCAGTGGTTGAACAGTTTGTACATGCCATAATTTCGATATATAGTGATTGCCCTTTGTGGACTACGTTTCAAAACGTTTTTGAGCGTAAAGATATTGAATTTTTGTTGAATCTTTCAAATTCAATAGTGGAAGTTTATCCAAAATAAAAAAACCTATCTCGTAGTAAAACGAAATAGGTAAATTTATAGTATTTAAAATAGTTGTTTGAACTAATTTTATGTTCCTATTTTATAAAGTCTGTCTGATAATCGCACTCTAAATGGGACTTCAAACGTGACTTTATCACCAATTTTTGCAACTGTCTTTTCGGTTCCATTGACTAACATTTTATCTAAAACTAATTCTTGATTTCCTGTTGTAGGTCCCGAAATTAGGATTTTTTCTCCAATAGTTAATTCGTTATTTTCAATGATAAAAAGTCCTACTTGTGCTTTAACATAAAAATGTTCCGCTTTTCCAACTAGGGTTTTCTTGATTTTTATCTTTTGACGGATATCATTTGATTTTGAGGCTGTTGCCAATGCCGTATCAGATAGTTCACCCGAATGTTTGAACTTCAATTTTTCAGATTTTCCTTTTCGGAATACTTTATTTCCGACTTGTTTTCCTCGACGCAATTTTACTTGTTCGGCTAAAGGCAAATGGGTGATTTCTTGACATTCAGTGGAGCAACAATTTCCCATAGCGGCTTTACATTCGTCGCATTGAATGAACAACAAATGGCAACCATCATTCAAACAATTGGTGTGATTGTCACATGGTTTCCCGCATTGGTGGCATTGCGAAACGATATCATCGGTAATTCTTTCGCCTAAACGGTGATCAAAAACAAAGTTCTTTCCAATAAATTTACTTTCTAAATTTTCTTCCTGGATTTGTTTAGCATAATTAATGATTCCGCCTTCCAATTGGAACACGTTTTTAAAACCTTGGTGCTTGAAGTATGCCGATGCTTTTTCACAACGAATGCCGCCCGTGCAATACATTACCAAATTTTTATCTTCTTTGAAGTTTTGTAATTGCTCGTTGATGATGGGTAAACTTTCTCTAAAAGTCTCAACATCAGGCGTAATTGCGCCTTTAAAATGGCCAATTTCACTTTCATAATGATTTCTAAAATCGACTACAATGGTATTGGGATCTTCTAAAATTTGATTGAATTCCTTAGCTTTTAAATGAACGCCAATATTGGTTACATCAAAAGTTTCGTCGTTCAAACCGTCGGCTACAATTTTATCGCGAACTTTCACCGTTAATTTTAAGAACGAATAATCGTCATGTTCTACGGCTACATTCAAACGAATGCCGCGCATAAATGGATAGACTTCTAAAGTTTCGCGAAAAGCTTCTAAATTTTCGGCAGGCACCGACATTTGAGCATTGATTCCTTCTTTGGCAACATAGGTTCGGCCCAGCGCATCGAGTGCATTCCAAGCAACAAATAAATCGTCTCTAAATTTTTTAGGATTTTCAATTTTGGCATACGCATAGAAAGACAAAGTAAGTCTTTGTTTGCCAGCTTGATCAATAAGCTCGGCTCTTTCTTCTGCGCTTAAGGTGTTGTACAGTTGCATGCTATAAACGTTTAAGTGAGAAATTATGTAGGAGTTCTAAATGGAAGAACTCGGTTGCAAATATAGAAATTTTGAATAAAAGTTTTTGTTATTCTATAAAAACAAAAACATATTAACATTTTTTGGAACAATTAAAAAAAGCTGTATTTTTACGAAAAATAATCTTATTATGAGTGCAGATAAAGAAGCCAAATTAAAAGCCTTACAATTAACGTTAGACAAACTTGACAAAACCTATGGTAAAGGAGCCGTAATGAAACTGGGCGATAGCGCCGTTGAAGAAATTGAATCGATTTCTTCGGGTTCATTAGGAGTAGACTTAGCTTTAGGTGTAAATGGATACCCAAGAGGTAGAGTCATTGAAATTTATGGGCCAGAATCATCTGGTAAAACTACGTTAACCTTACACGCCATTGCTGAAGCTCAAAAAGCAGGTGGAATTGCAGCATTTATTGATGCAGAACATGCTTTCGATCGTTTTTATGCCGAAAAATTAGGGGTTGATATTGATAATTTAATCATTTCGCAACCTGATAACGGAGAACAAGCGCTTGAAATTGCCGAAAGTTTAATTCGCTCAGGTGCAGTAGACATTGTAGTGATTGACTCTGTAGCTGCTTTAACACCAAAAAGCGAAATTGAAGGCGATATGGGAGATAGTAAAATGGGATTACATGCCCGATTGATGTCTCAAGCCTTAAGAAAATTAACTGGAGCTATTCACAAAACCAATTGTACTGTGTTTTTTATAAACCAATTGCGTGATAAAATAGGGGTAATGTTTGGAAGTCCAGAAACCACTACTGGAGGAAACGCGTTGAAATTTTATGCTTCAGTTCGAATTGATATTAGAAAATCAACTCAAATTAAAGATGGCGATAATGTCCTTGGAAATAGAACCAAAGTTAAAATTGTAAAAAACAAAGTTGCTCCGCCTTTTAGAACTGCAGAATTTGATATTATGTATGGCGAAGGAATTTCTAAAGTAGGAGAAGTACTTGATTTAGCAGTTGAGTTTGAAATCATCAAAAAAAGTGGCTCTTGGTTTAGCTATGGTGAAACAAAATTAGGACAAGGTAGAGATGCTGTTAAGGTTTTAATTAAAGACAATCCGGAATTAATGGACGAACTTGAATTAAAAATTAAAGAGACCATTAAAGAAAATAATGCATAATCAAAAAATCACGCTTTGAGCGTGATTTTTTTTTATTTTCAATCTGTTTGTTTAAATTTGAACACTGTAATCAAACTAATTTTAAAATGAAAAAATTAATTTTACTTTTAAGCTTGCTATTTGTTTTAAATTCTTGTGATAAAGATGAAACTAGTTATAGTGTTGTGGCATTACCCGTAGATTCTGTAGTTATTCCTTCAGCATTTGATTTAGGAGAAACATATGCTATAACTATGAAATATTATAGACCTACAAACTGTCACTCTGATTATGGAATTTTTTATGACAAAGATTTAAATATTCGAACTTGTGCAGTAAAAAATGTGGTAGAAAACCGAAGTAATTGTTCTGAAATTCAAAATGTTTTGGTTGAAGAAACCTTTAATTTTTATGTAACAAATACTGGAAATTATATTTTTAAATTTTGGACTGGAGAAGATGCAAATGGTAACGATACCTTTCTCGAATATGATGTTCCAGTGAATTAATTTTGATTCACTAAAGATTCTAGAATACTTTGCCTTACTAGTTGTTTTATTTCATTTTTATCATCTAACGACTTTCCTGTTGTTTCTATAATTGGTAAAATTTTAGCGCGCATTTTTCCTGGACTTCCGCTGAAAAATGTATAAGAAAAACGTTTTTTATTATCAAAAAATACCATCGGGATAATTGGTAATTGATGTTCAATAGCAATTCTAAATGCCCCATCTTTAAATTCGTCTAAAACAATATGTTCATCAGGCACACCGCCTTCTGGAAAAATACAAATACTTAGTCCTTGTTGAATTCTTTTTTGTGCGCGTTCAAAAACTTGATACCTGCTTTTACTATTGCTTCGGTCAACTAAAATGCAAACTCTTTTATAGATAAATCCGAAAAGAGGTATTTGAGCCAATTCTTTTTTCCCAACAAACACAAAAGGATGATTTTTCACTAAAACTAGCATCAACATAATATCGGTCATTGAAGTATGATTTGCCACTAACATATAGCTTTTCCCATCTTCAAAAACAGCATCACCGCTAATTTTGTAATGAAATCCCATTCCAATTAGTATCATTTTAGCCCATAATCTAGCTATTTTAAAAAATAAAGAATAGGTTTTTTCACTTATAATAGTTAGAAAAATAAATGGAAACATGACAAATATTGGCACTAAAACCAATATATAAAACCAAATTCGGTACAGTAATGTAAGCGGGTATTTTATGAATTCCATTATCAAATAATAAATAACATCCCAAAAGTAATCATTTTAATAAAACTGTTCTCTTTTTACTTTTCGGTTTTTACTTTACCTTTGCAATTCAATTTAATAATTAAAAAACTTTGCGAAGCTTTGCGAATAACTTTGCGTCTTTGCGTTAAAAAATAACAATGGCAAAAATATTAACCGGAATTCAAAGCACAGGAACACCACACTTAGGTAATTTATTAGGCGCAATTTTACCTGCTATTCAAATGGCAAAAAATCCTGATAACGAATCTTTTCTTTTTATTGCCGATTTGCATTCGATTACGCAAATCAAAAATGGAGCAGAATTAAGACAAAACACCTACAGTACGGCTGCGGCTTGGCTTGCTTGCGGTTTAGATACCAATAAAATTGTTTTTTATCGCCAATCGGATGTGACTGAAACTACTGAGCTTTCTTGGTATTTGAGCTGTTTTTTTCCGTTTCAACGTTTAACATTAGCACATTCTTTTAAAGATAAAGCCGACAGACTAGACGATGTTAATGCGGGATTATTTTCTTATCCGATGTTAATGGCTGCCGATATATTATTATATGATGCTAACTTTGTTCCAGTAGGGAAAGACCAATTGCAACATATTGAAATTACACGTGATGTAGCTTCAAGATTTAATCATCAAATGGGAGAAACTTTTGTAATTCCAGAAGCAAAAACTAACGAAGAAACCATGTATGTGCCTGGAACAGATGGTCAAAAAATGAGTAAATCAAGAAATAATTTCATCAATATTTTTGTAGACGATAAAGCGCTTTTAAAACAAATAAAAAGCATTGAAACCGATAGTACACCACTTGAAGAGCCAAAAAATCCAGACACTTGCAATGTGTTTGCTTTATATAAATTGTTAGGTTCTAAGGAAGAAATTGCCGATTTACGTGCCAAATATGAAGCTGGAAATTATGGTTATGGCCATGCCAAACAAGCACTTTATGATTTAATGGTAGTTAAATTTGCAGCTGAAAGAGAAAAATACAATTACTATATCAATAATCTTGAAGCGGTTGATAAATTATTACTAGAAGGCGCCGCAAAAGCAAGAAAAGTTGCTCAAGGCGTTTTAACGAGAGTAAGAGAAAAACTGGGATACTAATAAAATAACATATAAAAACCTCGACGATTAGCTGTCTAATTTTTGAGGTTTTTTTATCAAACTACCTCAAACATTTTACCCGGCAAAGGCCTTATTACTCCGTTTAATTCCATGTTCAACAAAATAGAAGAAATGCGATAAATAGGGAAATCACATTCTAAGGCAATAATGTCCATCATTTCTTTTCCTGTTTTTTGGAGGTAATCATAGATTTTCTGTTCTTCTTCGGTTAAAGAAATAAATAATTGTTTTTGAACTGATTTTTGTGATTCGCGTTGCAATTCCCAATTTAATATATACACCAAATCTGCCGCCGTTGTTAGCAAATTAGCGCGTTGGGTTTTAATCAAATTATTGCATCCTTGACTGTATTTATCAGTGGTTCTCCCCGGAACTGCAAATACATCTCGGTTGTAATCATTAGCTAAATTTGCAGTGACTAATGAGCCGCCTTTTTCGGCACTTTCAATTACAGCAGTGGCTTCACTTATTCCTGCTACAATTCTATTGCGCTTGATGAAATTTTCTTTATCTGGTTTACTAGTGCTCCAAAACTCGGTTAAAAATCCGCCGTTTTGTTCCATTTTTGCCATGTATTTTTTATGCGTTTTGGGATAAATTTGATTCAAACCATGTGCTAATACACCTATAGTTTGCAAGCCACAATCCATTGCCATTTGATGGGCATAAATATCTACACCATATGCAAAACCGCTAACAATAATAGGGTTTAATGGTGCAATTTCTTCTATAAATTTTTTAGTAAATTCCATGCCATACGTCGTAATTTGGCGCGTGCCAACAATACTAATCACTCTACGGTTTTGTAAATTGATATTTCCTGCTTGAAACAAAAGCACAGGACTATCATAACAGTGTTTTAATCGTTCGGGATAATTTTCTTCTTGAAAATAGGTGGTGAAAATATTTTCTTGCGCAATGAATTGGATTTCGGCTTCTGCTTTTACAAATACCGATTTATCTTGTAAATTTTTAATTACGACCGAACCAATGCCGTCAATTTGTTGAAGTTGGGATTTCTTTGAAGTAAATACTGCTTCTGCGTTTCCGCAATGTTGGATTAGTTTTTTGGCGATTACATCTCCTACTCCTTCCACTTGCATGAGCGCAAGCGTGTGATACAATTCTGACTGTGTCATGGCGGATATAAAATTTAATTTGGCTTATAATTGAAAACAAAAATAGTGGTTTTTAGGAATAATACAAAGATTTTTTACCACATAAAAATTTAGAAAAAATTCAAAACCGCTCGAGAAAATCCATTTTTACATAGAATACAAAGAACAAAAAAGAAAATGAAAACCTAATTAGCCCTGATGGGAGCGGCACCCTGTAGAGCGGACAGCAGGAACATGGAAACCAAAAAAACGCAAGCCATTCGCTTCCAGTTATTTACAACAAAAATCAAATTGTTAATAATTTTTGTTAATAAAATTTTGAAATTAGTATTGATTATCTAACTTTGTTGTTATGCAGATAGAAAAACACATTTCCGACTTATTATATCGTTATCAGTGCGTAACCGTACCTGGTTTTGGTGCGTTTTTAACTGAAACCGTATCGGCTCACGTTACTGGTAGTGCGAGTTCGTTTTTTCCGCCTAAAAAGGTGGTTTCATTTAATGCAAATGTAAAAAATAACGATGGATTATTAGCTAATCATGTGGCTTTACAAGAAAAAATGTCTTATGAATTGGCAGTTATAAAAATAAATGATGTTGTAACTGAATGGTCAAATTTATTACAAAATCGCAATCGATTAGCGTTAAAAAATATTGGTGAAATTTCTGTTAATAATGAAATGAATTGGGTTTTTGAACCTGCAAATACCATTAATTATTTAACCGATGCTTTTGGGCTAACTTCTTTTGTTTCTCCTGAAATTACAAGAGAAAAATTAAAACAAGAAGTAGAGGCTTTAGAAGAAAGAGCGCCGATTATTTTTACACCTCAACGAAAAAGAAATTATTCTTATTTAAAATATGCGGCTGTTTTTACAGTTATGTTTGGCGCTGGAACTTTTGGATATAAAATGTATTATGACCAACAAGTAATGGAGCAAACTTTGATTGTTGAGAAAAAAGTGCAAGAAAAAGTGCAACAACAAATTCAGGAAGCTACTTTTATGCTTTCCAATCCGATTCCATCTGTAGAATTGGCTATTGTTGAAGAAAAAATGCCTTATCATTTGGTGGCTGGCGCTTATAGAAGCGAAGAAAATGCTAATAAAGCGATTGCAGAACTTAATGCTGCTGGTTTTGAAAACGCTAAAATGCTTCCGCTGAATAAACACAAATTATACCCTGTAGTGTATGCAAGTTTTAAAACACTTAACGAAGCACAATCAGAACGCAGAGCGATACAAAAATCACATAATGCAGAAGCTTGGTTGTTGATCGACTAAAAGCAACATTGCATAAAAAGTATTAAAATCCCAGTTTTGGGATTTTTTTATGTGTTTTATTTTCTAATTCCTCGTTATCTTTGCAAAAAAAACAATGCAACCAAAATTTCCTTCAGAATCAGTCACCACGTTAACCGACTTAGTATTGCCGGGAGAAACCAATCCGTTGAATAATTTATTTGGTGGCGAATTATTAGCTCGTATGGATAGAGCTGCAAGTATAACTGCCAGAAGACATTCGCGTAGAATTTGTGTAACCGCATCGGTGAACCACGTGGCGTTTAATAGAGCTATTCCTTTAGGAAGTGTTGTGACTGTAGAGTCTAAAGTTTCAAGAACCTTCAATACTTCTATGGAGATTTTTATTGATGTTTGGATTGAAGATAGAGAATCAGGGATTAAAAATAAAGCCAACGAAGCCATTTATACGTTTGTAGCAGTTGATGAAACCGGAAGACCTATTCCTGTGCCTCCTATTGTTCCTGAAACTGATTTAGAAAAAGAACGATTTGCCGCAGCATTACGCAGAAAACAATTAAGTTTGGTCTTAGCCGGAAAAATGAAACCCAACGAAGCAACGGAATTAAAAGCGTTGTTTATGGAATAAATCCAGAACCTTCGGGTTCTTTTTTTTATTTTTGTAAAAAACAAACACACATGTCATCATTTTATAAATTAAGCATTAAAGAAATCATCAAAGAAACGGCCGATGCGGTTTCCATTTTATTTAATGTCCCCGAGGAATTACAATCACATTATACTTTTGTTGCCGGTCAATATGTAAACTTAAAAGTTACCTTGGACGGACAAGAAATTAGAAGAGCCTATTCTATTTGTTCGGCTCCAAAAAGTGGCGAATTGCGAATTGCAGTAAAAGCAGTAAAAAACGGATTTTTTTCAAAATTTGCTAATGAAAAACTTGCCGTTGGAAATGTAATTGAAGTAGGAACTCCTGAAGGAAAATTCACATTCGAACCCAAAACAGATCGTCAAAAAAACTACGCAGCTTTTGTTGCTGGAAGCGGAATTACACCTGTATTTTCGATTTTAAAATCGGTTTTAGAAGAAGAACCAAATAGCACATTTGTCTTGGTTTACGGAAATAAATCGGAAAAAGACACCATTTTCCACAACCAATTACACGATTTGCAATTACAATATGTAGGTCGTTTGTTTGTGCAATATGTGTACAGTCAATCAACCGCAGATAACTCTTTACTTGGTAGAATCGACCATACCACGGTGAATTTTATCTTGAAAAATAAACATAACGAAATGGAGTTTTCAAAATTCTATTTGTGTGGGCCAGAAGAAATGATCAATTTGGTTTCAAATACATTGAAAGAAAACAACATTTCAGATTCAGATATTAAATTTGAATTGTTTTCTACCGCTTCAAACGATAAAGAAGCAACTAGTGGGGCAGATGGTCATACTGAAATCTCAATTTTGGTAGATAGTGAAGAAATCACTTTTGAAATGAGTCAGAAACAAACGTTATTAGAAGCGGCTTTGAAGCAAGGTTTAGATGTGCCGTATTCTTGTCAAGGTGGCATTTGCAGCAGTTGTATTTGCAGAATAACCGAAGGTGCTGCGGAAATGAAGAAAAATCAAATATTAAATGATGCTGAAGTAGCCGAAGGATTAACTTTAGCGTGTCAAGCGTATCCAACAACGACAACCATTAAAATTGATTTTGATGATGTTTAGTGGATAAAATTCCAAATAAAAAATTCCAAATTCCAATTTTATCTAGGTAAGATTGGAATTTATTTTTTCAACAATCTGAGAAGGTAAAATCGTTCGCATTGCATTTTCATAGCCTACTACATTTTTGTTTCCGTAAATAGAGGTTGGCAATAATGGATATTGAGCTCTATCTGCAGTCAAACAAAAATCATCGGGTTGATTAAACGGTTTGAAACCTGCAAAAGGATGGGTAGCGCCCCAAAGTGTAATGCCTTTTACGCCTAACATTGCCGCAATATGTGAGTTTCCAGAATCCATGGAAAGCATAATGTCTAAATTGGAAATTAATTGTATTTCGGCTTCAAATGCTAATTTTCCTGCAACAACCATTACGTTTTCGTGGTTGTTTTGTAATTGATTTAATTTCTGAATCTCTGTTGCGCCTCCGCCAAATAAAAAGATTTTAACGTTTTTATTTTTAGCTAAATCGTCAATTACTTGTTGCATTAAATCGGTTGGATAGACTTTACTTTCGTATTGTGCAAAAGGGGCAATTCCAATCCAGTTTTGGTTTTTTGTTCCTGTGATTGAAAAAATTTCTTTCGATAAAATGGCTTTTTCTGGGAATTGAGGATTCGTTAAATCAATAGAAAATCCAAGTTGTTTGAACGTATCTACATGTCTTTCGACCATTGGTTTAACTGGAGCAAAAATTTTGTTCGTTAAACTAGTTAACGCTTTCTTTTCGGATCTACCTTTATCGGTTGCAGCTACTTTTTTTCCGCTTAACGCGAATAATGTTCGAACTACTTTAGAACGAAGCACATTATGTAAATCGGCAACCAAATCAATATCCAATTTGCGTAAATCAGAAAACAATCGGAATAAACCAAAGATACCTTTATGGCGTTCTTTCAAATCTACTCCAAAGAAATTGACATTCGGAATGCCTTCAAAAAAAGGTTGGAAGAATGGTCTGGAAACGATCGTTATTTTTACGTTGGGATGTTGTAAAACTAAGGCTCTCAACACAGGAACTGTCATTGCGACATCACCCATGGCTGAGAGCCTTATTACCAATATATGTTTTGGTTTAGATAGCAATAGATTACTATTTTTTATTTTGATACAACACCGGATTTAACTCCTCGTCGTTGTACATTTTCATTTGTTTGTACACTTTCATGTATTTGTCGCCTGCTTCAATATCTTGAATTAATTGACTGATTGAAGTAAACATATCGTTTTTTTGGTCTAACAAAACATTTAGTTTTTCTTGACATTTTGCTCGGTGCTCAGCAGTTGCTTCGGCACGAGTTGCCTCTTCATTCATGTGGTAAATTTTCAAAGCTAAAATTGATAAACGATCAATTGCCCAAGCTAGACTTTCGGTATTGATTTTTGCATTTGGTTTAACCAGAACATTCTTGTATTTATCTAAGAAATAACTATCAATGTACTCCACCATGTCGGTTCGAACTTGGTTTGAAGCATCAATTTTACGTTTCAAATCTAAAGCTGCAACCGGGTCAATATTTGGGTCACGAACGATGTCTTCATAATGCCATTGCACCGTGTCTACCCAATTTTTTGCGAATAACAAATATTCAATTGTTCCTTTTTCAAAAGGATTTACAACGGGTTGATACACATCGTCAACAATGTGATAGGTTTTGATACTTTGTTCAAAAATGGGAAATGCAAATTCGGCAAACATAATAATAGCTTTTAAATTGGTACAAAAATAGCGATTTTTTGTACTTTTAACCTGAATTACAAAAAATAAAATCGATGCACATTCATTATATCTCAGATCAGAACAGTATTCTTAATCATTTTTTGGCGCAAATTCGTGATGTGAACATCCAAAAGGACAGCATGCGTTTTCGAAAAAATATTGAACGGATAGGAGAAATAATGGCCTATGAATTGAGCAAAACGCTCGATTATAAGAATATTGACGTGCAAACGCCTTTAGGAATTAAACATACTACAACTGTAGCTGAACCTGTAGTTTTATGTTCAATTTTACGTGCTGGTTTGGCATTGCATCAAGGTTTTATGAACTTTTTTGATGAAGCAGAAAACGGATTTGTTTCGGCTTATCGTCATCATTATAACAACGATGATGAATTTGATATTTTAGTAGAATATCAAGCAGCTCCATCATTCGAAGGAAAAAATCTTATTTTAATTGACCCAATGTTGGCTACCGGACAATCTATTGTAGCGGTTTTGCAAAAATTACATTTGGAACACCAACCCAAAGAAATACACGTTGCAGTTGTAATTGCGGCACCAGAAGGAATAGCTTATTTAGAAAAAAACCTGCCTTCAAATTGCCATTTATGGGTGGCGGCTTTAGATGAAAAATTAAATGAGAAAAATTATATTGTTCCTGGCTTAGGGGACGCTGGTGATTTAGCCTATGGAAGTAAATTATAATTGCATTACATAGAAAAATATTGCACAAATTACTAGGGCATACACGATAATTTCTTTAATCCAATTGTTGTCTATTTTCTCTATTAGATTTGCGCCAATAATTGCTAAAGGAGCAAAACAAAATGCCAAACTTCCGTTGTTTTTATTCGCTGAAAGCACATATATTCCAACCCCTAAAAGAAAGGAAAACAGTATGGTTTTATGAGACGATTGCATGTTTAATGCTTTATTTTGAATGTCAAAAATTTGAGACACAAAGAAAAACAAACTTATTGCAGTAAATAATGCCAGCGCCATACGTTGATATAAATTATCAAAATAATAAAAATTAAAACTCACATATGTTTTACTTGACAAGGAATTCAGTAAAGAATTGTCCAGAAAACTATTGGCAAGAAAAAACAAAATAGTTACAGCTAACAAAGCAATAAAAGGAACCACCCAATTTCTATAATCTCTAGAAACGTGAAGAATAATAGCAATAAAAACCAAAACTATGTATAATATACTCCAAAAATGAAACAAAGCAGTTAACAGAATCCAAAAAGAAGCATCGAAAATTTTCTCTTTTGTTGCCAATAGTGATTTCAAAGAAATAAGTCGTCTTAAGGCTAATAACAAAAAGAAATTAGCAATAATTATATTTTTATTTTGAAAATATGAAGAGAAAAAAAGTAAAAAAACAAAAAACAGCAGTAATGCATAATTATTTCCTTTTGTCAATTCATTTTTGAGTGCGATAAAATTGATTAAAAAAGCAGAAGCAAATACTACAACAAATAAACCAATTTCTTGAGCAAAATATAGCCAAGAAGGATCGGTTTCAGGAGTTATTAGTGTCTTAGCAATAAAGAACGCCAATAACAAAATTCCAATGGTTAAATAATTAAATGGTCTAGTTTTACCAAAAACACTTGCTATCATGCGAATATTTTATACTTTTGTGGTGTAAATATAATACTTTATCAAAATGAAATCATTTTTTGAAGGAATTGCAAGTCTTTTTGTTGACTTTTTATTTGTTCCAATGGATATGCTCCGTGAATTAGAATTATCTAACTGGTGGACTGCTAACGTAATTAACTGGATGTTTATTATTATTTGTTGCGTGGCGATGAGCTATTGGATTAAGCAATTAAATATTTTTAAAGCAAACAATGAAGACGAGCAAGACACGACTGCTCATTCGTTTTTAAAATAATAATTTTTAGCTATTGGTAAGCATTACAAATCCTTACCAATATCTTTTCTATAATACATCTTATCAAATTGTAGTTTTGCTATACTTTGATAAGATTTTTTTATGGCCTCTTGAAAGTCATTCCCATACGAAGTAACCGCTATAACTCTACCGCCATTAGTAACAACTTTCCCGTTTTCTAATTTTGTTCCTGCGTGGAACGGTATCGAATCGGTGATATTTTCTAGTCCAAAAATTTCTTTCCCTTTTTCATAGTCTTCTGGATAACCGCCACAAACCACCATAACCGTAGTAGCAGCTCTTTCGTCGATTTCTAATGTAATTTTATCCAATTCTTGATTGCCAATTGCTTCAAAAATTTCGACTAAATCACTTTTTAATCTAGGCATTACCACTTCAGTTTCAGGATCGCCCATTCGGACATTGTATTCAATGACCATAGGTTCGCCTTTTACATTGATTAAACCGATAAAAACAAATCCTTTATACTCGATACCGTCTTTTTGAAGGCCGTCAATAGTTGGTTTTACAATTCGAGTTTCAATTTTTTCTAACAAAACCGAATCGACAAATGGTACTGGAGACACTGCTCCCATTCCGCCTGTGTTTAGCCCTGTATCGCCTTCTCCAATGCGTTTGTAGTCTTTTGCTGTAGGAAGTACTTTATATGATTTTCCGTCGGTTAAAACAAAACAACTTAATTCAATTCCGTCTAAAAATTCTTCTATAACTACTTTTGAACTCGCTTGTCCAAATTTAGCTCCCACCAACATATTTCGTAGTTCAGTCTTTGCTTCTTCTAAATCCGACAAAATCAATACACCTTTACCGGCAGCTAGTCCGTCAGCTTTTAAAACGTATGGCGCTTCTAAAGTTTCTAAAAATTGGCACCCTTGTTCTACTGTTTCTTTAGTAAAACTTTCATAACGAGCAGTTGGTATATTGTGTTTTACTAAAAATTCTTTCGCAAATTCTTTACTTCCTTCTAGTTGCGCCCCTATTTTTGAAGGTCCGATTACCGGAATATGATTAATTTGAGTATCGTTTTTAAAATAATCGTATATTCCTAATACTAAAGGATCTTCAGGTCCTACCACAACGATTTCTACTTTTTCTTGAAGCACAAATTGTTTCACGGCTTCAAAATCATTTGGATTTAATGAAACATTAGTAGAAATTGTTGCTGTTCCAGCATTTCCTGGAGCTACAAAAAGAGAAGTGCATTTTGGACTTTGAAGCATTTTCCACGCTAATGCATGTTCGCGACCACCTGAACCTAGTAATAAAATTGTCATTATGTTGTGTAGTTATGTTGTTTGGCAAAAATACTTCGTTTTCGATAGAAAAAAAAGTTTAATAGGCTTTTTTCTCCCCCCTAATTGCGTTTATGATGGTTGCATATATAATTTTAATGTCCAGTAATAAAGTCCAGTTTTCTAGATAAAAAATATCATATTTTACCCTGTTAATTATGTCTTTTTCTGTTTCGACTTCTCCTCTAAAACCGTTAGTTTGGGCAAGGCCAGTAATGCCTGGTTTAATAAAGTGTCTAACCATAAACTTATCAACGCTTTTTGCATACATTTCAGTATGGCTTACCATATGAGGCCTTGGTCCTACAACAGACATTTCTCCAAATAATACATTAATGAATTGTGGCAATTCATCAATGCTTGTTTTTCTAATTAGTTTACCAATTCTGGTAATTCTTGGATCATTTTTTTGTACTTGTTCCAAATCTGCTATCGGATTTAAATGCATGGAACGAAACTTATAACAAAAAAACTCTTCATAATTTAATCCATTTCTTCTTTGTTTAAAGAAAACGGAGCCTTTTGATTCGATTCTAATAACAATCGCAATAATTGGTGTTATCCAAGATAATATACAAACAATTACTAATAATGAAAAAACAATGTCAAATATGCGTTTTAACCTTTTATTTACGGCTTTATCTAATGGAATCGTACGTAATGAAATGATCGGAATATAATCATAATATTCAACTGCTAAATTTCTTAGAAAAGTATTTTTGCTATCGGGTAAAAATTTTATTGTTTTTAACCCATTGTCTGCAAAATGTATAAGATCATTAATTTCATTATTTGATAACGTATTCAACGATGCGTATAGCTCATCTATTTTATTATCATTTACAAATTGCTTTAAATCCAGGAGATCTGCTTTTTTGTTAGTTTTAAGATCAAAAATATGTTCAAGATTGTAGCCATAATCTGGGTTATCTGTAAAAAAATGTTTTAATTCATCGACACTTTTCCCATTACCTACAATGATTACTTTTCTATAATTACCTCCATATAATATTCGGTATTTTTTAAGTAATTTAAAAATAGTGAATTTTAAAAATGCAACTAATATAAACGAAGAAAGAATATAAAATCCAACTTCTTGCGTAGTAACATATTTATATTTATAACCAACATATGCAAAAGTAACTAAGCTAATAAAGAAAAACTGATTTAATAATTTACTAAATATTTCAACCCCTTTACTATATCGGTATACTTCATAAAACCCTGAATAATAAGATATTATTAACCAAAAAATTGATATAATTGAGTGATATCCAAAATTACTCATAGCTGACCGCATACAAACTAAGACTAATAAATTTATTATTAATAAATCTAAAATCGTTTGAATGGGCCTAATATAAAATGAATGTCTACCGGTTTTATTTTTCAATTAATGAATATAATTTGTAAAATCTTTGTGGTCTTCTTTTAATAATTCTTCTGCCGAAAGTGTTTTAAAATAATCGTAGGTTATTTTCATGCCTTCAGATCTTGAAACTTTTGCTTCCCAACCCAAAATTTCTTTTGCTTTTGTTGTGTCGGGTTGTCTTTGCATTGGATCATTAATAGGGAGTGGGTGATACACTACTTTTTGATTGGTTCCAGTTAATTTTATAATTTCTTCGGCAAAATCTTTAATTGTAATTTCGTCTGGATTTCCAATATTTACAGGTAAATGATAATCGGAATGTAATAATCTGAAAATTCCTTCTACTTGATCATCAACATAACAAAATGATCGAGTTTGGCTTCCGTCTCCAAAAATAGTTAAATCTTCGCCGCGAAGCGCTTGCCCAATAAAAGCAGGAATAACGCGTCCGTCATTTAATCGCATTCTAGGTCCGTAAGTATTAAAAATTCTTACAATTCTAGTTTCCACTCCATGAAACGTATGATAGGCCATTGTTATCGATTCTTGAAAACGTTTTGCCTCATCATAAACCCCTCTTGGTCCGATAGTGTTGACATTTCCATAATACTCTTCTGTTTGAGGGTGTACTAATGGATCGCCATACACTTCTGAAGTTGATGCGATAAGTATTCTTGCTTTTTTTACTCGAGCTAAACCTAATAAATTATGAGTTCCTAATGATCCTACTTTTAAAGTTTGAATTGGAATTTTCAAATAGTCTATGGGGCTAGCTGGTGAGGCAAAATGTAAAATATAATCTAATTTACCGGGTACATGCACAAATTTTGTGATGTCGTGGTGGTAAAATTCAAAATTTTTATCTTTAAAAAGGTGGGCGATGTTTTTTAAATCGCCTGTTATTAAGTTATCCATGCCAATAACATAATAGCCTTCATTGATAAATCGATCACAAAGGTGTGATCCTAAAAAACCTGCGGCGCCTGTAATTAATATTCTTTTCATTAGGAATTATTTCTAAAAAGGAATTATGTTAACTAAATAAACGTAAAAAATTATTCCTTATTGTTTGGACGTGTTGTATTAAACAAACAATAAAAAACAGTAAAGAAAACTACGCCTCTTTGTCTCCATAAAAAAGATTCGGTCAAAAATAAGCTTAACATTAGAATTGCAAAAGCAATATGAAGAAAATCTTTGTTTTTAAATGCGTTTTTAGTATTTAAAAACAAGATGAGAATCAATAACACAAATCCAACAATTCCTAATTCGGCGAAATTTTGTACATATTGATTATGAAAATTAAAATTTCCGTAACCTGGATATAAATTATATTGTTTTTCTTTTGCTAATAATTTGTTCAAAGAAGCATTCAAACCAAAACCTTTCAAAAAAATTGGATCTTCTTTTAAAAATTCGGTAAACATTCTAAACTGATATACTCTAAATGCCGTTCCTGGAAAATAATCAGAAGGGTGAAATTTTTCTTTTGTCCATGCATCAGCTATACTAATATTGTTAATTCCTTTTTCTTTATTTAAAGCAATGTTATGAGAAATTCCTTTATCTGAGTTTGTTGTAAACTCAACTAAAAATCGTTCTTTTATTTTACTAAATGAAATTATTAAACCTAATAATAAAAGTAACATTGTTAAATTTCTTAACCGCAATCTATTCGCAATTTTTGAATAAAAAAAGATCTG
>CAISYO010000110.1 GCA_903889745.1 uncultured Bacteroidota bacterium
TGCTGCCGCGGTAGCCCGACATGGGCAATTCAAGTGCAGAAGCAAAAGCACCTGCTGCGTTGTTTTGTAAACTACCAGTTCCCCAAAAACCTGTACCACCATTATTACGTTCGGCATCCAATTCTGGATCAGTTGGTAAACGATACCCACTTGGGCAAGGATTGTTTGTGCCACTTACCTGCCATAAATTATCGTTTTGACCGCTGCGCCAATCATTGGGAGCAGTGCCATTCTTTATAAAAAGTGCATTCCCAGGAGTATCTGTAGAGGATAATGTTGTGGTTGTTCCATTTACAGCTGCACCTGTAGTAGCATTAGTCCTAGTGATAAGTTGATGCCCATCAGCTCCTCTTCCCCATTGAAATAAATCACCATAAGCAAGGTGATCGGTGCTGCCAGTAGCTACTTGTGTAGCGCCCAAGTTACGGTCTAACCAACATTTAGAATTTGCTCCAGTCACGATGCCGTAGGTAACACTTGCACCATTGTAAGTAAACGTTACGGAAGTAGCACAGGCAAAAACAGCTGCTGCACCGCCAATCATATTTGTCCAAGTTGTGCCGTTGTTAACCTGTAATTCTCCTGCAGTGCCGCAATCCGTGCACCAAACTTGAAGTCCTGCTGCTACCGGAATAGCGATAGCATTTCTTTGTGCTTGCGTCATTCTAGGTGGTAAAAAACCTTTACTTGTGCTCGTTACATCTAATTCTGCGGATGCATGAGGGGTTATTGTTCCAATTCCTACTTGGGGAATACTATTTCCTATAAAAAAGATTCCTACACAAAATAGTAGTATATTAATTTTCATGATTGGTTATTTTATTTTTAGTGAATTAATTTGAATTTTTTGAAACTTTAACCTAACATGTGTTGCATATTTACTAGTGAATGTTTGTCCTTTCAGATTTCGTTTTATAAAAATAAGCATGAAAAAGAAGCGAAATAGACCTTCAAAACCGTTTCAATTTTTCAGTAAAAAAAATGTAGGTTTTTAGTAATTTTTATTTGCCAACAAAATGAATGTCACTATTGAATCTTACCGGTACTTAACGTAAATTCCTTCAAGATTCTAGTAGTGCAAGAAATGGTAGTTTATACGCCTGAAACGAAGAAAAAACTTACTAAAAAAGTGAATTATTAACCTTTTAGTAATTTTTATTAAGGTATTAGTAATATTTAAAAACGTTAAAAATAGGTTTGTTTTGAACTTATTAAAATACCTTTGTAACATGACTTTTAGTAGTACCGATTTATTTTTTTTTATACACCTTTTTGTCGGTTTCACGTGCGTTTTAGTAAGTATCATTTTATTCTTTCAAAAGATAAAAAGTTACTATTTAAATACCTATATCGTTTTTGTGCTTTTTCTTATTGGCGTCCGAATTATTATTAATCAACTAACTTTTTCAGAAGAAACAGGATTTAGCCCACTCCTCAAACCACCATTAAACTTGCTTTTTGTTTACACGTTTAGTCTTTTTTATCTTTATGTGCGGAGTTTGGTTCTTGGATATGAACGATTGACATGGTCTGATGCACTTTATTTTCTGCCAATAGCGCTGCTAATTGTAGTAAACTATATCCTTTTGAATTATTTTCCAGAAGCTATTTTCCAAAGACATCTTTTGAACCTTATTGTTATTTTCGGTTTAGAGTTATTTTTTATCCTTAAAGTATTTTTATTGTTAAAAAGTTCAATCTGGAATAAAAAAGAAATCAAATATTATTCGAATCGGAAATTATTAAAAAAATGGCTGGTATTTTGTGTTTCTATTTTCCTTCTGGTAACTTTAAAATTCAATGTAACAATTGATTTTCAAAATTTAGATTTTAACGACCTTCGAGATAGTAAATTTGCGCTCTTCAATAGTTTAATAATGCTTACAATAATTAGTGTTGTTCTCTCTTCTCCTAAATTATTTTTTGGTGACGAGCGCATGAAATCGACAATCATAGAACAAATTTCCAGCAACAAGGAAATCAACTTTAATAAATTGTGGTTAAAAAAGCCAAAGGTCGTGAACAATCTACAAGACCAAGTACTCAATTCACGAATTTGCCTTAGAATGGGTATTATTACCGGAAAGATAAGCTCCGGTGATTTTGATCAACATTTATTCCGAAACGCTGAACTAACCATCGGAGAATTCGCTAAAAATTTAGGCTTTCCAAAAAGTCATTTGATCTTGTTATTTAAATATTATTCCAAAATTTCGTTTGTCGAATTTCGAACTATGGTGCGCATAGATATTGCAATTGCAGAAATTGATAAAGGTTATCTCAATATGAATACTTTAGAA
>CAISYO010000111.1 GCA_903889745.1 uncultured Bacteroidota bacterium
ACTTTTTGTTCTGTCATATTATAATAATATAATACTTATGTGTTTAAGTATTTCATTTCAATTTTTTTTATTAATCAGTTTTATATAAAAAATTATTTATTTTTAGTATCCTCAACAGTTTTCAGTTTAGTTTGGCTCCACCTTTTCAAAGGTGGAATAAATAAATAAATAAAAAAGTAGTAAAAGTAAAAAGGTATAATGAGAAAAAAAAATTGAATTATTTTGTAATGTGATGTTGAAAAACATAAATGTAAAAAGATGAATACAAATTCAAGAGTGGTGAATAAAGCTATGGAAGGTGTGATGCGTGCGGTGGTGGAAGAATGTAGTATGCGTTATAATTTTGATGCGTCGGAGATGATGTCATATTTGTTAGAAAGTGGTTGTGGTCGTATGAATGTGAAGAAGTCTTGTGTAAAAGCGAAGGAAATGGAGGTAGTGTGTCGTTTTCCAATTCCGTATAATGGAACGTTAAAGGAGAATTGTTGTAAAGCATTATGTAAAAATCAAGGTTTATACACGCAATGCTCAACAATTGTAGAAGAAAATGTGGAGTTGTGTGGTAAATGCGAGACATCAAAGTGTCTTTACGGAAGAATTGAAGAGCGGTTAGCAGTTGGAATAATGGAATATCGTGATCCAAGCGGTAAATGTCCAACTCCATTTATAAAAATAATGAAGAAGTTGAACATAAGTCAAGAAGAAGTTGTGGAAGAAGCGGGAAGATTAAATATAATCATCAACGAAATCCACTTCAGAGAAGAAGAAAGTGTTCCAAAAAAAGAAAAAGGTCGTCCGAAAAAGCCAAAAAGAAAAATAGAATTAGCCGATGATTCTACAGATCTATTTGCTGCTCTAGTAGCAAAGGCGAATGAAGAGGGTGAAAGCTCAGACGATGAAAGTGTTTCAATTGCTGAAAGCATTTTAGATGGTGTTTTAGATAAAGTAAGCATTATTTCAGAAAATAATGAAAAACAAGCGGCAAAGGAAGCGGAAAAGTTGGCAAAGGAAGCGGAAAAACAAGCGGAAAAGGAAGCAGAAAAGTTGGCGAAAGAAGCGGAAAAACAAGCGGCAAAGGAAGCAGAAAAGTTGGCAAAGGAAGCAGCAAAGGAAGCAGAAAAGTTGGCAAAGGAAGCAGCAAAGGAAGCAGAAAAGTTGGCAAAGGAAGCAGCAAAGGAAGCAGAAAAGTTGGCGAAAGAAGCAGCAAAGGAAGCAGAAAAGTTGGCGAAAGAAGCAGCAAAGGAAGCAGAAAAACAAAAAAAAGAAGCAGAAAAGTTGGCGAAAGAAGCGGCAAAGGAAGCAGCCAAGTTATCAAAAAAAGAGCCAGCAAAAAAGGTAACGAAAAAATCAGAAGATAAACCAAAAGAAGAAGATAAACCCAAAGAAGAGCAGGATGTTGTGAAGAGGTTTGAATTCGAAGGAGTAAAGTATCTGAGGTCAAAAAATACGGGAATTATTTACAATATGGACGAAGACGTAGTAGGAAAATGGAATGAAAAAACAAATAAAATAGATTTCAATGAAATGGACTCAGAAGAGGAAGCCGATGAATATGAAGAGTAGATTAAAGTAGATAGTTTAAGTAGATAGTTTAAGTAGATAGTTAGTTAGATATAATTAAAATTAATCATGTCATTAAAATAAAGGGGTTGTCTAAAACAACGTAAAACCTGGATTAGTGGGTAATCCCCTTTTTTTTATTGTCACCGATTTCTCATTTTGTCACTCATTTCTCGTCCCACAGTAGTTTGTCACCGATTTCTCATTTTGTCACTCATTTCTTGTCCCATGATGGTATCTTGAAAGGGCGCATTATATGGTATCTTGAAAGGGCGCATTCTACTGAATATTCTACTGTATATATTCTACTGTATATATTCTACTGTATATTCTACTGTATATATTCTACTGTATATATTCTACTGTATATATTCTACTGTATATTCTACTGTATATTCTACTGTATATTCTACTGTATATTCTACTGTATATTCTACTGTATATTCTACTGTATATTCTACTGTATATTCTACTGTATATTCTACTGTATATATTCTACTGTATATTGTTAATAATTAAATGTTCTCTCTATTATCTACTTTTAAACCCAAAATATATAGCGATTTATTTTAAGTTAGCTAGCTAATATAAGAAAATATGAAGGCATAAAAAAATAAAATATTTACAAATCTATCTATAAATCTAATATTAATTAATTCTTATATCTAAGCTCCATTGGGATGTCATCTGGATAAAGTTGTTGTTCGATATCAAAGCAAGTGTAACACATTCCGCGATTATCATCTGTATATATCATTTCTTCACAAGTTGGACACTTTACTTGCTCATCAAGCTCATCAGGAAAATCACGAGCAAATCTATAATAATCATAAGTTCCCAATTCGCGCGCCAGTCTGTAAGCTTCTTTGGATGCTTCAATTTTTCTCTCATATAATCGGTCCATTTCTTTTTGATCTTTAGCTTCTTTGTCTTGAGAAATAATTTTAATTTTTTCATCTTTTAATTCAGGTGAAAGAGAGAAGGAATCACTCATAATCTTGGGATTTTGATTTTCCATGATACTATTTTTGGATTCAATAAAGGAAGTTTGATTAGACATGTTTATTATTATATATTTAAGTTAAACCTATAATAATTATTAACATTTCAATTTTATTTTTTATTCAATTTTAAAGGTTTCTCTCTAACTAGCTTTTTCAAAAAGTAAATAAATAAGAGAATTTTACATTAATTATTAGCTAATTAGCAATTATAGCAAGTATATAAAAATTAAAATAAAAACTAAATATTATACGTAGCAATAAAATTGGCGGCGGCTTCTTTATTTTTGGTTTCATTGGACTCGTAAATTTCGCCATCTTCTAGTTCACATCCTTCTGGAATCTGGGGTTTTGAAATAGCAAGTAACTCGTGAACACATATTAGCGGTTCATCATGGACTGGATACAAAAGATTTATTTGCCTGCTTAGCTTAGGAATAGGAATAGGAAAAAACTCACTTTTCTCTCCTTCCTCCAATTTTAATTCACATAAATGGTCCAAAAAAACTGAAGAATGGGGTTGATTTTCTACTACCATCAAGACAGATTCGGGTTCAAGTCTTGGTTCATTTAAAGAGCAAACTTGGCACATATTTTTTGACATGTTAATCGTTGTTTTGCAAAAATAATTGATTTGAGAATTATGATTTTAAACAGATTTCTTATTTAAATATAATTAAATTTTAAAGAACGTTTTTTTTCTAAGGGAAGAACGTTCTTTGGCTTAGGACCATGGATTCATTTTGTCACCGATATCTCAAATTGTCACTCATTTCTTGACCCCATATATGGTATCAGTTTAAAGGGTATAGTATACAGTATTTACAGAGTATAGCTTAACTTAGATAATTCTACTGTATCCAGGGATGAATTCTACTGTAGGTCACAGAGTATAGACTATTCTACAGTATTCTATTTAAATCAGTTAAAT
>CAISYO010000112.1 GCA_903889745.1 uncultured Bacteroidota bacterium
CCGAAGACATAGCCAAAGCAATTGCAAGACGAGACAAAGCAAGAATTGCCCCAACAGGAGTTCAAGCGTTGAATAAATTGGGATTATCAACCCAAGTTCCTATGAAAGTGGTTTATCTGACTGATGGAGCAGCAAGAAGTATTAAAGTTGGAAAACGAACAATTACTTTTAAAAATACAAGCCCTAAAAATTTATTGGCTCAAGGCGAAATAAGCAGTTTAGTAATTCAAGCACTAAAAACTATTGGTCAATTAAAAGTAGATGATGAAACACTTTTGGAAATTCAAACGCTTCTTAAAAAGGAGAAAAAAGAAAATATAATGAATGATGCCAAACTTGCACCAGCTTGGATAAACAAAATATTAATACAAACAATTAAATGAATTCCAACTGGCTAATATTATCGAAGGAAAGAAGAATTGAAATTCTTAATCAGGCAACAGAATTAACTGGTTTGCCAGCAGTAGCAATTGAAAAAGATTGGTGGGTAACATTGGCATTGAACGCATCTTTTTCTTTGAAATACAGTAACGATATTGTTTTCAAAGGCGGAACTTCATTAAGCAAAGGTTGGAATTTGATAGAACGATTTTCGGAAGATATTGATTTGGCAATTGACAGAAAGTATTTTGGTTTTGATGGCGACATCAGTAAAACGCAAATTAAAAATCTAAGGAAACAATCTTGTGAATTCATATCAACCACTTTCCTTGACGACTTAACCAAAACGCTGACCGAATGGAAAGCAATTGATGAATGTAAATTAATTGCACAACCAGTAAAGGATTCAGACAAAGACCCACAGGTAATTGAAATTCATTACAATTCAGTAATTGACACATCAGAATATTTACCGCAAAGGGTTTTGATAGAAGTAAGTTCACGTTCTTTAATGGAACCAAGTGCGCACAGAGAAATTAATTCAATACTTACTTCTGTGTTTCCCGACCAAGCATTTAAAACCGAGCCATTCAATATTTCGACAGTTTTACCGCAGAGAACATTTTTAGAAAAAATATTTTTATTGCACGAAGAATTCTCACAGGAAACTGCAAAAATCCGCATCGACAGGTTATCAAGACACCTTTACGATTTAGAAAAATTAATGGATACTGAGCACGGTAAATCTGCCATCAAAGACAGTGTACTATACAAAGGCATTGTAACGCACAGAGAAAAATTCAATGCGCTTCGTGGACTTGATTATTCAAATCATATTCCGAGTAAAATAAAAATTATTCCGCCCAGAGAAATTATCAAAGAATGGGAAAAGGACTACCAGACAATGGCGAAGAATATGATTTACGGAGAACCATTAAGTTTTGACGCTTTAATAAAACGAATTGAGGAACTGCAAAAAAGAGTGAACGAAATAAAATAGCCAACGCATTTTGCAAGCACATTTAAAAACCGCACAAGCCATCACACAACCAAAGTTTTTAAATAAGCTTGCAAAGCCAACGCACGACAGAGAAATGACGACAACTGAAAACACGAAACAAAGCACTGGCTATAACAGCACATTGGCAATAGGCGGGGTTTCGTCTCCGCTTGACAGTTTTGAGGTAGCCGAAAGTTCAGTTCTCCGAATTAACTTTTGTGCTAAAAAGCCCGCCCATCGCCAATCTGCAAAACGTTGGCGGTAATGGTAGCAAGACCTAACTATACTTTAAAGACAAAATGAAAGTAACCTTATAGACATATCTCGAACGTTCTAGTAATGAAACTAAATTAGGAGAAAAATGGCAAAGAAAAAAACTTGGTTAGAAAAATTAAATGAAAAAAAATATCCAAAAATTAAACGAATTGAATTTGATTTTGCAGACATTCCTGCTGGAAGCAATATGTTTATCGCGACACCTAAACTAATTGACCAGTATATTAAAGAAATTAGGTTTGGAAAGCGTAAAGACACAAAAACTTTACGGAAAGACCTTGCTTTGGAACATAATGCAGACTATACTTGTCCTGTAACAACAGGAATTTTTTTAAGAATTGTTGCTGAAGCCAATTATGAAAAATGGCAGCAAGGAAAAGCGTTAGAAGAAATTACACCTTTTTGGAGAGTGATTGAACCGAATAGTGCATTAGCAAAAAAGCTTACTTTCGGACAAGACTTTTTATTGAAACAAATTGACAAGGAAAATGAATAAAACACCACTACCGCCAACAGCACCTCCTATGTAAAGCAGCAATAAATTATTAACAAGTTTTTAAGAAGCAACGCCACAACTCTTTTAAATAATGAGAAATTCGGACGAGCGGAGGCTTGAGCGTTTCTCATTGTTTAAAAGAGTAAATTCTTGAACATAGAATTTACCAATCAATAATTTTATTTCAATTTTTTCTTTTTGCTCTCACTCCTATTTGTAGTCCAATCAAATTTTGATTAGCTACCAGCATATGTTATTCAACAAGAAAATAAACGCTGTCTGCTAACCTATGTAGTCATTTCTGCTACCGGTACTGTTTTACAGTCGTTCTTAATTTTGTGCTAAAAAGTAAAATTTGATATTTTCAATATTTTTATTTGTTCTATTTTATAACTCCTATTTGATAAGGAGTTTCAGGTTTTATAACGGCATGTATTCTGCTTAATAATTTGCGCGCTACTTTAACAATTATTTTATTTGGTTGCTTTCCATAATGACTGCGATAGTATTCCTGCAACACGGGGTCAAATCTTACTGCTTGCCAACTAGCTTCAATGATATAACTTCTTAATAAACTTTTTGCTCTTGGTGTAATACCTGACACTATCGTAGTATCTCCACTTGAATACATTCCAGGAACAAATCCAACACTACTTGCTAAATCATCAAATCTATTGTATTTCCTTAAATCTCCTAACTCTGCTAAAATTGAAACGGCAACTATTCCTCCAATACCAGGAACGCTTCTTAATAAGTCGTAGTCCTTTTTATAATGCTTTCTTGCATAAGCTCTTAATTGATTTGAGATAGTTAGCAATTCGTAATGCATAAAATTAAAACGCTTTAATAAAAAATTAATCTTTTCTGTTCCAGTTTCAAATGGCATTTGTTGAGATTGAATCCATTCTATAAAATTTTTACTGCAATTTGGGTTATCAAACTCCTCTGGTATAACTATGCCATTATACATCAAATTACTTTTTATTTGAAGTTTAACGTGACGCAAGCCTTCTACAAAATTATTCCTCTCTCTAAATAAACTTCTAAAACTTTCTCTTTGTTCTTCTGGTATTGTTATACTATGAAGGGCTTCATTTTTTAGTTGTTTACAGATATTTCTGCAATCAATTTTATC
>CAISYO010000113.1 GCA_903889745.1 uncultured Bacteroidota bacterium
TAGTATTTGATAATTCTCAAGAACTTACCCTATAGTTACATCATTTTTTTTTCAATTATTACTTAAAAATAAGTATGACTTTCATTTACAATGAATTGAAAGAATTAAAACGTTTAAATTCAGTCGTTTCTAAAACTGTCAAAACTGTTTCAATAATTTTAGCCGTCCTTCTTGAGATAAATTCTTCGTTCCATTGATTTTGATCAGTTGCTTCATCAAAAGAATAATCTCCCAAATGATCTTGGACATGTTGAGATTTATATTCTCTTTTTTTTGTTTCAAAATTAGAATTACTTAACCCAGAATTTAGTTCTTGTTTCAACATAATCATATTGCCTAATTGGTTGACAACACGTGGAGCGAACGCAACACTTTCTTTCCAATTTTCTTGATATTTTTGAGGTAGCACATGCTCAAGACTTAAAAAAGGAAGCAAACTAGCATTACTTTCAATTTTCGTGAGATTATAAATCCTCAACAAGCTATATGCCAATGAATTAGATTCAAAATCTTTTGCCATTATAGTCTTAAGTATTGGAAGTTCTTGGATCAAATTATAATTTGGAATGGTTGGATCGTTAAAATTTTCGGAAACGCGCTCACTTTTCAATCGGTTTATTCCTACTTGATCTTGTATAATTTCATTTAATGATAAAATCACATAATCTAAGGCTAATTCAACACTATTGAACACCTCGAGTTTTGCTACTTGTTCTTCACTAACATCCTCATGAATTGGAAATTTTACTTTTATTGAAAGACTTCGGGCCATTCGTGGTATTCGTTTCTCCAAATAATTGAACCGAATTTCAAGAATCTGAAAACGTAAAATAAGATTAACTGTTAACCAGAGTGTAGTTTTGATTTTTTGGATCAACTGAATATTCTTTTTGGAATTGGCAGCATTGTAAATAGCAATAAGTGGAAAAGCCAAAGAATACCATTGAACAGAGCCCGACTTTTTGAGCAAAAGAAATAATTCAAGCAATTCAATATCTTCAAAAAAAGTTGTCACATTACCTTTATTATCTACGCTATATAATTTCTTGAATTGTTGAAAGATATCGGCATTCGTATTTAAATACTCCAAATAATCCTCACGCTCCTTATCAGTATTTTTTTGATTGATTGCATTTTTATAACTCTCAAACAATGTGGATTTTGAAATAAATGGTTGTCTTGAGTTGTGCAGATGCCTTAAAAATAAATCATGTTCTGAGTTTGATATTTTTCCTTTTAACGAAAAAATACTATCCCATTTATCCGCAACATCCTCAAGGCCCTTGTAATTAGCATTAAATTTTCTTAAAAAATTATTTTTTATTAGATCAACAGCTGCCAATCTCATTCCTCTATCATTTAATGTTTCAAATAAATTGAATGCGTTTTGATCATTACTTTTAAACTCAATAATTTTTATTTGTCTATTTAAAATATTTTTAAATAGAATTAATTCCTTTAGCTTGCTTTCATCATCGGGACATTCCTCAAGTAACTCTTGAATTTGTTCA
>CAISYO010000114.1 GCA_903889745.1 uncultured Bacteroidota bacterium
TGGTTTTTCAATTTTAGTGGGTGGTTTTGGCATTGCCAATATTATGTTTGTATCTGTTCGGGAGCGCACCAACTTAATCGGAATTCAAAAGTCATTAGGCGCTAAAAATTATTTTATTTTAGCACAATTTTTATTTGAAGCTGTTTTTTTATCGTTAATAGGAGGGATAATAGGATTATTAATTATCTACTTGCTCACTTTCGCAGCCGGTGGAGTAATTGATATGGAAATTACCTTAACGCGTAGCAATATTATTTTAGGTTTAACTATTTCGGTTTTAATTGGAATTATAAGTGGCTTTATTCCTGCTTATGGGGCCTCGCAATTAGATCCAGTAGAAGCAATAAGAACAAATTAATATGGCAGTAGTTCATCGTCCAAAAACAATAAGTGTTATAACAATAATAGCTATTGTCTTGGTATTGTTAGCTTTTCCGATGTTGTTTATGCCGTCTATTAAGCGTATGGGAGATTTTATTCCAATGATTTTAGGCATAATTATCACCCTTCAATTTGTTTCACTAATTGGTATTTGGCATATGAAACAATGGGGAGTGCAGTTATTCATTACTATTTTTTGTTTGAGAGTTATTACATTTATGTTTTTAGAAATGTATACGGCCCGATTTTACTTTAATATTTTTTATTCCGTCATTTTTATTGTGTTCTTTTTAATCCATTATCGCAAGATGGATGCAAACTTATAAGTAAGATTGTTTTGTGCGATAACTTTGCGCGAATTCACCGAAACAAAATTAGTTAATTATGAAATAACATTTCTCTAACTTTTAAAACTAAAAATAATTACATAATGAAACAACTTCTATTAATTTGCTGCATACTCGTAATTCAAAATTTATCAAATGGTCAGGTAAATGTATTTATTGGGCAGACAAAAACACAGATAAAAAACTTTTGGTCCACTAAAATTTCAAGTGTTTATTTCAAAGACACAGAAGAAGAAGCTTTTGTTATAATGGTTGGGGATGCTGGACCACCAGAGTTTCAAGCAATATTTGATGAAAAAGGCAAATGCACTTCTCATCAAACTAAGATATCATTTAATGATATTTCTGTAGTTATTGCCCGTCTAAAAAAAGCTAATTATAAACTAATTGATAATACTGATACTTGGGTTGACGTGACAAAAAAAATATCGTGTAAAATAAACCATTATGGAATTAATGACTACTATTCTTTTGACTTTCAAATCGTGAAAAATGAAAAAACAAAACCAGTAAAGAAAAAAGCAGAAGAAATAGCACTAGAAAAAGAAGAACTAAGTAAAATAACAACTTTTGCAAAAAGTATATTTGGTAAAAATTCTACCTGTTCTGTTACTACTAAAATTGGCAATTGTTGTGGCTACGAATGCAGCGAAAATGTTTTTCTAATAAATGATGGTATTAAAGATGTTATATCTATTTCGACTTTTGGTGCAATTTGCGACGGAAAAGAACACGTCAAAGCCCGTTTTTTAGAAACAAATGTGCGCAGTAATGGTAATTCTCTCGAGATGATATTTAACAAAATAAAACAAGAAATCAATAACACTAACTCAAATCAAATTAATGACAAAATAGTCGAATCAAAGGATGAAACAATAATTAACGTTGAGACAGAAGCTGAAATATTTACAGTTGTTGAAGAAATGCCTGAATACATTGGTGGACAAGTTGCATTGGGTAAATATATATCAAAGAACTTGCAGTATCCTAAATTTGCAAAAGACAATGGGATTAGTGGTAAATGTTTTATGAAGTTCGTCATATCCCCAGACGGTAATATTGGAAATATTCAAGTATTAAAAGGAGTACCAGGCTGCAAAGAGTGCGATGAAGAAGCTATTCGATTAATTAAATCTATGCCTTCGTGGAAGCCTGGCAAACAAAATGGAAAGCCTGTTGCCGTTTGGTACGATTTTCCTCTGAATTTTAGAAATAATGAATAAAATAATTTACACTACTTCTAAATTTTTTAGTGAGGATTTTAGCAAAACGAAAAAAATAGTGAACATGATGAGTTTTTTTGCATAATTGAATTTTTACAAAAAGTTTATTTTTAATTTAAGCAAAAAAAAGTGATCAAACTTTCTATTATTTATAAATGTTTTTCCGTCCATAAAATTGTGAGTTTCAAAACTTAATCTTTATTTGTTCCAAAA
>CAISYO010000115.1 GCA_903889745.1 uncultured Bacteroidota bacterium
CAACTGAGCTACCTCGCCAATTGTTGGTCTAACATCCTACTAGAATGCGGGTGCAAATATAAAACTAATTATATTCTTTGCAAACATTATTTTATAAAATAAATTAAAATCTTTTTTTGTATTTTCAATTAATTCTCTATATATTTCGACACTTAAAAATAATCAAATGAGTGTAAAACTAAAATACGAATTAGAATTCCCTATTCAGTCTTCGCCACAATTATTGTATCAATACATATCAACTCCATCTGGGCTTTCTGAATGGTTTGCAGACAACGTGAATTCTAGAGGAGAATTTTTTACATTTATTTGGAACGATTCAGAAGAAAAGGCAAAGTTAGCGTCAAAAAAATCAGGAGAACGCATTAAGTTTAAATGGTTAGATGAAGATGGTACTGAAACAGATTATTTTTTTGAATTGAAAATTATGGAAGATGAAATTACTAAAGATGTTTCCATTATGATTACCGATTTTGCTTATGAAGACGAATTAGAAGAGTCAAAATTGCTTTGGGAAAACCAAATTTCCGATTTAAAACATGTCTTAGGTTCTGTTTAAAAATTCAGTAGAAAGAAGTATATTTGTCCCGATTTTAATCGGGATTTTTTTATGGTAAATTTTAACGGAACTATTCAGGAAAACAGCGCAGTTGTAATAGAGTCAAATCGCGGATTTTTAGTTGGAGATGCTATTTTTGAAAGTATAAAAGTAGTTCACAATAAGGTCTTGTTTCTTGAAGATCATTACTTTAGATTAATGGCTTCTATGCGAATATGTCGTATGGAAATTCCTATGCTTCTTACCATGGAATATTTTGAAGCGCAAATTTTGCAGTTAATTGCGTCATTGCCAAAATCAAATTCCTTTCGCATTCGCTTTTCGGTTTTTAGAACTGCCGAAGGATTTTATGCACCTGTTTCAAATGAGGTTGAATTTATAGTTACTGCAATTCCTTTGCAACAAGATGTTTACCAAATTGATAAGGAGCAATATGAAGTAGAATTGTACAAAGATTTTTATGTTCCAAAACAATTACTTTCAACACTCAAAACAAATAATAAAATGTTGCAAATTGTAGGTAATGTTTTTACAAAAGAGAATGGTTATGATAATTGTTTAGTGCTTAACGATGAAAAAAATGTAGTAGAAGCCCTGCAAAATAACATTTTCATGAAATGCGGAAAAGAGATTGTTACTCCACCAATTACGGAAGGTTGTTTAAATGGTATTATGCGAAAACAAGTACTTGAACTACTTAGAAAAAAGGAAGGTATTGTTGTTAAAGAAGCTGTAATTTCACCTTTTGATTTACAAAAAGCTGATGAATTATTTCTTACTAATGTAATTTCGGGCATTCAACCAATTACTAAATACCGAAAAAAAAGTTATTCGATAGATTTTTCCAAAGAATTAGTACAGCTGTTGAATAGTAGTTTAAGCCTTAGTTAAGCGCCGGATTTTCGGGAGCATTAGAAAACAAAACATATTCTCCACCTTGTTCGGTTATTTTTTCTTTCCAAAATTGCGTACTAGATTTTGATAATAGATTGACTTTTAATGAATTTTCGGTAACAATCCATGTATTTTCTTCTAGCTCATCTTCTAATTGATTAACACTCCAACCCGTATAACCGAGAAAAAAACGAATGTTTTCTTTTGAAATTTTCTTTTCATTGATCAATTGCTTAGTAACTTCAAAATCGCCACCCCAATAAATACCATTTGAAATTTCAATGCTATTAGGAATAATATCTGGAATGGTATGAATGAAATATAAATTATCTTGTTCAACCGGACCACCATTATAAATTTCAAAAGAAGCATCAATATCAATGATTAAATCATTAATAGTGTAATTTAAAGGTTTGTTTAAAATAAAACCTATAGAACCTTCAGTTGCATTATGTTCTGTTAATAAAATTACAGAGCGAGTAAAAGAAGCATCGCCTAATATTGAGGGCTCAGCGATAAGTAAATGTCCTTTTTGTGGTAAAATTGACTTCATATGCTAATTTATTTCATAAAGTTATAAAAATAAAATAGATAAAAAGAAAAAGTCCCGATAGAATCGGGACTTTAACTTGTTTTAATCAAAAAAAATTATTTTTTGTTTACTGATCCGTCTAATTCAGCACCAGCTTTGAATTTTACTACATTTTTAGCAGCAATTTTGATAGTTTTTCCAGTTTGAGGATTTCTACCATCTCTAGCAGCTCTTGCAGAAACTGACCAAGATCCGAAACCTACTAAAGAAACTCTTCCACCTTTTTTAAGAGTACCTTCAACATTGCTTAAAAATGATTCTAAAGCTAATTTAGCAGCTGCTTTTGTGATACCAGCAGAAGCTGCCATTGCATCGATTAATTCTGATTTGTTCATGATAAAGTTATTTATAATTGGTTAAACATAATTATTTGATAGCAAATTTAGCGGTATAATTGAGCTACGCAAGCATTCAGTATTATTTTTGATTAAAATGTTAATAAAATAGGTTAAATGTTAATAACATTGGGCTTTTTTCTTGTTTTTAGGCGGTTTAAGGGCGTTTTTACAACTTAGTATGCAACTGCATTTTCAGAGAATGTAAGACCATTTAATAATTCATGGGCCTGCATTTTCTTTTTCCCTGGGAATTGTAAACTAGTTACATTTAATACGCCATCGGTAGTGTAAATTATAAATTCTTTTTTAGTGGTAAAAATAGTTCCTGCTTTTTTGCTGTGTGTTGTTGCTTCAAAAGTTGCTTCATAAAATTTAACATTCCATTCGGCAGTGCCATCCATTATATAAGACCAAGCTGCAGGATAAGGCGATAATCCTCTAATTAAATTAAAAATGGTATTGCCAGGTTGTGTCCAATCTATTTTACAATTGTCTTTGTTTAATTTATATGCAGTTTTTTCTTCTGCTATTGAATCTTGTAAAGTTGTAGTAACTTTTTCGGTTTTAATTAATTCTAATGTTTCTAGAACAGCATCACTTCCAAGTTGCATTAAGCGATCATGCAATTCACCAGCAGATTCATTTGTGCCAATGGGTGTTTCTTTACTTAAAATTATTGCTCCCGTATCAATTTTATCATCAATAAAGAAGGTAGTAACGCCTGTTTTAGTTTCGCCATTAATAATTGCCCAATTGATAGGTGCCGCTCCTCTATATTCTGGTAATAAGGAAGCATGTAAATTAAATGTGCCTAATTGAGGCATTTTCCATACCACTTCGGGTAGCATTCTAAAAGCAACCACAACTTGTAAATTGGCATTTAATTGTTCTAATTCAGATAAAAATTCGGGCGCTTTTAAATTAGTGGGTTGCAATACATTTAAGTTTTTTGCCAAAGCATATTCTTTAACAGCACTAATACTTACTTTTTGGCCACGACCTGCTGGTTTGTCAGGTGCTGTTATAACACCCACAATTTCATAGTTATTTTGATAAATAGTATCCAAAATCCCCACGGCAAAATCGGGAGTGCCCATGAACACAATTCTAAGTTTTTCCATGCTGTATGTAATATTGATTGTGAGAATTAATCGCAATTTTATTTTGTTCCAATAATAATTGAAGTGCAAAGATAGTTGCTTCAGCCGAAATTTGAAGGCTATCTTCTATTTCTCTAGATGTCATTGGAGATTTTTGTACTAATTGTTCAATCAAAACAACGGTTTCAATTGGGTTAGTCTTTTTTTTCGTCATGCAAAACGAACAAATGCCACAATCTTCAGTAACTATTTCATCAAAATAGGCGAGGAGTAGCTTGTTTTTACAAGTTTCAACATTGGTAATGTATTGAAGGACACTTTTAAATTGTTCTTGTTTTAATTGGTTTTGATGTTCTAAAAATTTTGCAATTCGATTAATCGTTAAATCATCTTCTCGTGCTTCATTAAATGTCATTGTGCTGTCGTTGTTTTTAGCATTCATTTGAATACAGTCTCTTTCGGCAAGTTGCTGAATCACTTTTTCAACAATGGCCTCTGTACTGTTTGCTTTTTTTGCAATCAATGCTGGATTTATCGCAGTTTCTACATCAAAAATTCCCGAATAAGTTCTTAAAATAGTGGTAATAATGGGTTCGTCGTGCGGATGTAAACTGATGTATCGCAACACTTCTTTACTCGGAATAATAAATTGCATACTGATTTTTTCAGACGATTCACTTTGAAAGGTAATTACTCCTTGACGATCTAGAAATTGTAAACTAGCAAATGTTTTAAGCGTTGGAAATTTATACTGTGCACAAAAATGATTCATATTAAAAGAATAACTTTCATTAAATCCGTCTCCGTAGGCAATTTGAAAGTAATTATTTAATTTCACATAGACTTCTCTTACAAATTTTTTATCGGGTAAAACAGATAGAAAATTTTTTTTTGCCAATTCAATATCAGTAGGATTTGTTATTAAAATACCGAATGCCTTTTCACCATTTCGTCCAGCTCTTCCTACTTCTTGATAATAATTCTCAATATTTTCTGGGAGCTGAATGTGTATTACTGTTTTGACATCGGGTTTGTCAATTCCCATTCCAAACGCATTAGTAGCCACGATAATTTGAACTTTATCGTTTAGCCACAATTGCATATTTTTTTCTTTCTCTTTTGCAGGTAGACCTCCGTGATAAAAAGTACTTCTAAATCCTAAATCATTCAGTTGTTGTGCTGTTTCAATACATGATTTTCTGTTACGTACATAAATTATGGAAGACTGCGGATTTTTAGTAAGAATTTGTTGAATTTTATAATTTTTATCTTCGGTTACAATGACATGATAAGCTAGGTTTTCACGCGCAAATGATTTGGTGAAAAAAGCAGGTTCGTTTAATGCTAAATGAGTGCAAATATCTTCTTGAACGCGCTTAGTTGCACTAGCAGTTAAGGCTAAAAAAGGTGTTTTTGGAAATGATTTTTTTAGTTCCGAAATCTTTAAATAAGCCGGTCTAAAATCATGTCCCCATTGGCTTACACAATGCGCTTCATCAATTGCAATTAAGTTGATGTTAAGTTGTTTAAGTCTTTCAACAATCCAATCATGCTGAAGTCGTTCTGGTGAAAGGTATAAGAATTTATAATTTCCAAATTGACAATTATCAAGTATATCGATTACTTCGTCTTGCGAAACACCGCCTGTTAGCGCGATTGCCTTAAAATTCTTACTTTGCAAATTGTACACCTGATCTTTCATAAGTGCCACTAAAGGCGATATTACAAGACAAATACCGTCTAATAATAAACCAGGAATTTGAAAACATGCCGATTTTCCTCCGCCAGTGGGTAACAAGGCAAAAGTGTCATTTCCATCGAGAACCGATTGAATTATAGCTTCTTGTGGCGCTCTAAAACGCTCGTGTTTCCAGTATTTTTGAAGTAATTGTAAGGCTTCAGACATGTGATAGGGCTTTTAGAAACACTAAGGTACAAAAAGTTTTATTTAGCAAGTTGATTTAAAATAAAATCCATACGATTTTCTACGGTATCTTTTGGAACTTCTATAATAGAATAGCCATATTTTTGATACGTTTCCATGAGATGATCGTGAATTAGAACTGCTTGCTCATAATTTTCATAGCGTTCGGCATCGCTTACATAAATATCTTGCCAAGGAGGTAATACAAAAACCGAATTATATTTGTGGTCTTTACAAGCTTGGTCAAAAAATGCGGGATAGGCATCGCCAATGTAATGCATGTAGGCTAAAACATCCGGAATTCCTCGGTCTAAGAAAACAACCGGAGCTACTTCTTCTAGCGCAGATTTGAATTGTTTTTTTCGGCCTTCCAACAGTAATTCGCTAAAAAGTAACGGCTTTTCAAGAAACAATTGTTCAATGCCTTGTTCTTGTGCTTCTTTAATAACTTCGCGCGAAATTTCAGGATAACACGTATGCCCTTTTTCTTTGAGTGCCTCAATTAAAGTTGTTTTTCCTGAACTTGGTCCGCCAATTAAAACCACAATTTCTTTATTCATAAACTGAAATCTAAGTCGCAAAAGTAAGTTTTTTTAAAAATCTAATCAACTTTTAAATTTTATAAGTGCTAACAATATAATTCTGAACATAAAAAAGTATATTTGCTTTTTAATTACACGAGATGATGATGGATAAGAAAACAGAAGATTTCTATATTCGATTAAAAGAAGAATTGACCAATTCAACACTTTGGCCTTCAGAATATTTGTTTAAATTTATTTTACCTTCAGATATTCATAATATTGCAAAAATTGAAGCAGCATTTAATGATATGGGAGCAGTAATTACTACCCAACAATCAAAAACGGGTAAATTCACAAGTGTTTCAATTAGTGTTACAATGAAAAGTGCACAAAGTGTTATTGATAAATATATTGCCGTTTCTGATATAGAAGGCATTATTTCATTATAAAAAATCATGGTAGAAGAAGTAAGTTATTTAGAATACAATTCGCAACGTTCGCATTTGATTATACCCGAATACGGAAGACATTTACAAAAATTAATTGATCAAGCTACAGCTATTGCAGATAAAGAAGAGCGAAACAAAGCTGCAAGATATATTATTTCTGTAATGGGATCTTTAAATCCGCATTTAAGAGATGTACCCGATTTTCAGCATAAATTATGGGATCAGTTGTTTATTATGTCTGATTTTAATTTGGATGTTGATTCACCATATCCTATACCGTCAAAAGACATTTTAACTCAAAAACCCGATCGTTTAAAGTATCCGCAAAATTTTCCAAAGTATCGTTTTTACGGAAACAATATTAAATACATGATTGATGTTGCGAATAGCTGGGAAGAAAGTGATTTAAAAAACGCTTTAGTTTTGGTTATAGCAAATCATATGAAGAAATGTTATTTAAGTTGGAATAAAGACACGGTTTCAGATGAAGTTATTTTTGAACATTTATTAGAACTTTCTGATGGGAAATTAAACCTTTCTAAATCAAACGAGGAGCTTTCAAATACGCACGATTTGATGAAAGTGAATAAAAAAGTATCGAATAAAACCCAATTTAGTTCCAATAAGCCAGGTATCATCAAGAAAAATACCAATGGGAAAACACATCTAAATAAAAACAATAAAAACACATTCAAAAAAAATAGTTAATTGCATGGGAACATTTAAAATTGAAGGAGGAAAATCCTTAAAAGGGGAAATTACTCCTCAAGGTGCAAAAAATGAAGCTTTACAAGTTTTATGCCCAGTTTTACTAACTTCAGAGAAAGTAAGAGTTACAAATATTCCAGACATTATTGATGTCAATAAATTGATTACTTTATTAGGTAATTTAGGCGTTAAGATTCAAAAAAATGGTCCTGGCGATTATACGTTTCAAGCCGATGAAGTAAATGTGAATTACTTAAAAACAGAAGCCTTTAAAAAAGAGGGTGGAAGTTTACGTGGATCAATTATGATTGTAGGTCCTTTATTAGCTCGTTTTGGGTGCGGATATATTCCAAAACCAGGAGGTGATAAAATTGGACGTCGTCGTTTAGATACCCATTTTGAAGGGTTTATTAATCTAGGAGCCACTTTTAGATATGAAAGAGAAGATCATTTTTATGGTGTTGAAATTGACGGAAGATTAAAAGGTGCTTATATGTTGTTAGACGAAGCTTCAGTAACCGGAACGGCTAATATTGTTATGGCAGCTGTTTTAGCTGAAGGAACAACTACAATTTATAACGCAGCTTGCGAACCTTATTTACAACAGTTGTGTAAGATGTTAAATTCAATGGGCGCCAAAATTTCGGGCGTAGGATCTAATTTATTAACCATTGAAGGCGTTGAATCGTTAGGCGGTTGCGAACACAGAATTTTACCTGATATGGTTGAAATTGGTTCATGGATTGGTTTAGCGGCTATGACCCGAAGTGAAATTACCATTAAAAATGTAAGTTGGGACAACTTAGGACAAATTCCTAATGTGTTTAGAAAATTAGGAATTACGTTAGAGCGAAAAGGCGATGATATTTATATTCCTGCTCACAAAGATGGATACGAAATTAAAACCGATATTGATGGTTCAATTTTAACTGTTGCCGATGCACCTTGGCCTGGATTTACTCCTGATTTACTAAGTATAGTCCTTGTAGTTTGTACGCAAGCGCATGGCGATGTATTGATTCACCAAAAAATGTTTGAAAGCCGTTTGTTCTTCGTTGATAAATTAATTGATATGGGTGCAAAAATTATGTTGTGTGATCCACACAGAGCGGTGGTTATGGGACATAATTTCCAATCACAATTAAAAGCAACTACGATGAGTTCGCCTGATATTCGTGCGGGAATTTCTTTACTAATTGCTGCGTTAACCGCAAAAGGAACATCAACTATCCAAAATATCGAACAAATCGACAGAGGTTACGAACGCATAGATGAACGTCTTCGTGCCATTGGTGCTGACATCGTGAGAGTATAATTTTAGTTTTCAGTGTTCAGTCGCAGTAAACAGTTTTATTGTGACTGAATACTGAGACTGAATACTAAAATATGGAAACCTACATCATCATTTTACTCTGCATTGCTTCTTTTATAGCTGGTTTTATAGATGCTATTGTGGGCGGTGGCGGATTAATTCAAACACCTGCTGCATTAATTTTATTGCCTAATTTACCCGTTGCTTCGATTATTGGAACTTTAAAAATTCCTGGATTTAGCGGAACCAGCATGGCGGCCTATCATTATTTAAAATCTACAAAAGTCAATTGGAAGTTGTTTTTAATTATGGCTTTTGTATCGTTTGGATTTGCATATTTGGGTTCAAGTTTGCTCAATATTATGCAAAATGACTTCATGAAACCACTACTTTTCTTGGTTTTAATTTTATTGTTATTGTATACTTATTTCAAAAAGGATTTCGGACAGTTTCAAATCGAGAAATTGACGCAAAAGCAAATTTACATTTACGGGATTTTGATTTGTATTTTCTTAGGTTTTTATGATGGATTCATCGGTCCAGGAACTGGAAGTTTGTTAATAATGGCATTTATAGCAATCTTAGGTTTCGATTTTTTACAAGCCAATATTTATGCAAAACTTGTTAATTTGGCTACTAATTTTGGATCTATCACGTTATTTGTACTAAAAGGAAAAATCATTTGGACAATCGCAATTCCTATGGCGCTGTGCAATGTTACCGGTTCTTGGTTGGGCGCTCGTTTAGCCATTTCAAAAGGTAATGGGTTTATTCGCATCTTCTTTTTAATTGTTGTTGGAATTGCGTTACTTCGTTTTGGATATGATGTATTTTTTAAATAAAAAAGCACCTCATTGAAGTGCTTTATTTATATTAAAATTTCAGGCCAAACATTACGCCATCACCTTGAAAGCCATTTTGATAACTTCTTACATAATCAATGCGTAAAAATCTAAATTTACCCCAACCTATGTTATCAAATCCTACAGTTACTTCTTGGTAAGGTTTAAAATTTGGAACATTAATTTGATGAAAACCACCTATTAAATTCCATTGCAATTTATTCAACAACGGAATCTTATTCATAATATAGCCTTTAAAATTGTGCTCAATGTGTGTTTCTAGATAAGCATCATTTGTAGAATGACTATAATAGGGTAGTAAATTAAATGCATTGAGCGAATTATTCATCATATTTACATGTGTTTGATTTCCGTTGAAATGCTTGTAATCTACAAACGAAATATTTTCAGCATTAAAGAATTTCCCAGCTTTAAATCGCAATCTAAAATCACCTTTGTTTCCAATGGTTTTAGAATAATCAACGACAGCACCAATGAAATCGTATTGATAGTTTTTGTTAGTTCCGCCAAAAGCTTTTTCATAACTAAGACTTAAAACCGGATAATCATCGTTTTGAATGTTTATTTTTCCGTCGGGTCTTGAAATGTATTTTTGACCAAAACGAATTCTAGTTCCTATTTGCCCTTTTATGATATGGTGTTTTTGAAATGGCGTTGAAATGGCATTATTCGGTTGTAACGGATCGTTTGAAAAATAAGCATCATCATTTTTAATCAAAGTATAATCTGTATTATTGAATAAAGCACGACGGTTTTCATACAATATTCGTCCCGAAACAAAAATTCCATTAGTAACTTCTCTTCCATAATTAATTTCGGCAAACTCTTTATTATATAGTTTCATGAAATTGTTCTTGAAAAATAAAGTACTAACTGTATTAATTGTATTGCTTATCGGTTCCGAATTATTAAACTGATTAATACTGCTTCCTCCAGATAAACTAATATAGGCGTTGTTTTGATTATTAAATCGGTGGTAATAATTACCTTTTATTCTCAGTCGTTCTTCTGCAAAACCATAATTAAATGTAGAAGTTATAGAGGTGTATTTTCCGTTTTCATCATTCCATTTTCGGTAGGAAAAACCACTGTCTAAATTCCAGCCTTGAACCGTATTAAAGCTTAGCGAACTTAAATTCATTAAACCTTGATAGTTAAAACTCCATTTTTTGAAGCTGTTTTTGTAGGTATAACCTGTTAATATTTTTTGAATTTTAAAACGATTTCCTTTTGCATCGATAGAATCCATATAAGTCACCGATTTTCGAATGGTTTGAATACTATCTTTTTTCGTGTAATTTTTTAATTCTTCGGTTGTCAAAGGCACTGGTCTTGCTGTGTTCCAAAAACTTTCTTCTTTTTTGTTCGCATTTTGTGCAAACGACACAATTTCTTTTCCAAATGTTTTTTTATCAAAAGTTTCTTTAAAAACATAATTGCTAAAAACGTGAGTAAATTTTCCAGTGAATTTCATTCCGAAAATTCCTGCACTAAAATCTAATGACTGAATGTTTTTTGCCCAAATTTTTGTACTTTCATTATAACTGAAATTTTGAGTCAACTTCATCGTTTCTAAAATAGGCTCTTGCATTCGATATCCTTTGATGTCTAAATCGATGCCGTAAATGGCCCATGAATCTTCTACAATATAAATAAATCCTTCAAAAACAGGCTCTTTGTCGCGTTTAGGAGTTACTTTAATTTTATTAATTAATTGGTTTTTTTCGTCAAGAAAAGTACTTTCTAGTTTGTATTTGTAGTAATTAAAAGCATTATCAGCTATTGGCGAAACCATATTAATACCAAAAGCAACATAATTTTCATAAAAGTCATAATTAGTATTCAAAGCGGTATTATAACTAAAACCGTTATCATCACCTGCAATTTTAGACGCAATTATTTCTTCTTTTAAGTTATCTGGCTTTTCAAATTTTATTTTAGAAACAGTTTCCGATTGATAAATGATGCCGCTTCGGGTTGAATCTAGATTGCCTTCCATGTCACCAATTTCAACACCCATAAATTTTTTCGGAATGTCTTTCACTCTAAAAATACCTCTAGAATAGAAATCGGCTTCAAATTTATCAGTTTTTGCAGCATTCTTTTTGCGCGAAGCAATCGCTTGTTTGATAATTTCGTTGGTAGGATTTTCGCCCGTATTGATAACTAGTTCCTTCAGTTCATAATTTTCTTCAATTAAGGTAATGTCTAACTGATAAGGAGTATTTGCATTTGCAATTAGATGTTTTTGCGTTTTAAAACCCAAGTGCTGAAAAATAAGGTGCACATTTTTTTTATCGTTGAGGTTTAATTCATAGTTGCCCAATTCATTTGAAGTAGTACCTATATAAGTATTTTCAATATAAATATTTACATAAGGTAAAGGTTTTCCTTTTTCATCTTTCACCGTGCCTTTTATTTGAGCAAAGGAAATTAAAGAATAGCATAGCGTAAGGGTAAGTAAGATTTTTTGCATAAATGGTTTATTGTTATAGACGATAATAAATAGTAAAAGGTTGTATGAAATTAAAAAGATTGAAGGGCTAACTCATAACTTTTGAGACCAAAACCAATAATAACTCCTTTTGCATGCGGAGAAATAAAAGATTGGTGTCTAAAAGTTTCTCTTGAAAAGGTATTTGATATATGTACTTCAACAACCGGTGTGGTAATGGCTTTGATTGCATCGGCAATACCTATAGAGGTATGCGTGTAAGCCCCTGCGTTAATTATAATGCCATCAAAAGTAAAACCCACTTCTTGCAGTTTTGAAATAAGTTCGCCTTCAATGTTACTCTGATAATAACTTAATTGCATTGTATTGAATTGATTTTGCAACGTTTCAAAATACGATTCAAAACTTTCAGAGCCATAGACTTCAGGTTCGCGTGTTCCTAGTAAGTTGAGATTTGGACCATTAATAATTAAAATTTTCATAGTTGTCTTTATTGGTTATTTCAGCATTCTATGTTGTAAAAATAGAAAAAACCAATTAGGAATGATTTTTTTTAATAAAAGTTTAGCTATTTATAGGCTATTTTTATTAGGTTTAATGTGTGTAATTCGAAATATGGTCAATTTTCAATTAAAACTTATATTAACTATTATGTTGTAGTTTGTTAATAACTACACTGTAATTTATCTATTTATGCTTTGTTTTTGTTGATTTCTAGTGTCTTATGTAGAGTAATTTTCAAAATAAATAATTGTTAATAACTTATTAATTAATGTTGACAACTTCAAAAAAAATACATAAATTTGTCATTATTAACTTTAAAATTAATTAAACATGAAAAAAGTTTTATTTTCAGCTGTAGCTTTAATAGCTTTCGGCTTTGTTAACGCTCAAGAAAAATCTAATGGTGGTTTTTCTAAAGGAGATGTATTTGCTTCTGGTGCTGTTGGATTTGGTTCATCAAAAACTGGTGATGCAAAATCTTCAAGTTTTACATTTGCACCTGCTGTAGGGTATTTCGTAACCGAAAATATTGCAGCTGGAGCTAGATTAGGTTTTGGTTCTGCTTCTGAAGATGATGGAACTGGAGAAGATAAAATGAGCTCATTCGGTTTAGAAGCTTTCGCTCGTTACTATTACACTCCTGCATCTCAATTTTCTGTATTCGGAGAATTAGCTATCGGAATGGGTTCTGAAAAAATGGAACCAGCTGGTGGTGGTGAAATGAAATCAAAAACTTTCGGAGTAAACGCTGGAGTTGGTGTTAGTTATTTCTTAAACAGTAACTTCGCTATTGAAGCTGGTTGGGCTGGTTTAGGTTATAATTCTAACGATAACGGAGGAAACGGAGCTGACAAAACAAGTGACTTCGGTTTAAATGTTGATTTATCATCAGTAAACTTTGGATTAGTATACAAATTCTAATTTGTAAATCTAATAAAAAATAAAATCCCGCTTCGGCGGGATTTTTTTATTACTTCAAATTTGCTACATTTGACCTATGAGCAATTGGCAATCTTATATCAAAGAATATCAAAACTATTTAAAATTAGAGCGTGGACTATCCAAGAATACGATTGATAATTACACTTTTGATGTTGAAAAATTGGTCTTGTTTTTAACTCAAAAAGAAATCAATATATCGCCCATTCATATTACCGAGGAAGTTATTCAACAGTTTATTTATGAAATGGCTTCACAAGTAAATCCTAGAAGTCAATCGCGCTTAATTTCTGGTTTGAAGAGTTTTTTTAATTACCTTATTTTTGAGGATTATAGAAACGATACACCACTTGAATTGATTGAAGTACCAAAGACGGGTCGAAAACTTCCTGATACACTTTCTACTATAGAAATTGATTCGCTAATTCAAGCAATTGATTTATCCACTCCAGAAGGCGAACGAAATAAGGCAATGTTGGAAACCTTATACAGTTGTGGTTTGCGCGTCTCCGAATTGATTTCGTTAAAATTATCTGATTTATTTTTTGAAGAAGGGTTCATTAAAATAACGGGTAAAGGAAATAAACAACGATTTGTTCCTGTAGGTAAATCAACAATTAAGATTGTTACTTCTTATGTAAATCATGTTAGGGTGCATTTATCTATTCAAAAGAACTTTGAAGATACTTTATTTTTAAATAGGCGAGGGCGCCAATTAACTCGAGCAATGGTGTTTACCATTATTAAAAATTTAGCTATTAAAATAAATTTGAACAAAACGATTAGTCCGCACACGTTTCGGCATTCTTTTGCTACACATTTATTAGAAAATGGCGCCGATTTGCGTTCCATCCAATTAATGCTTGGGCATGAGTCTATTACTACTACAGAAGTGTATATGCATTTAGATCGAAAATTTTTATCGGAAGTTTTGAAAAATTACCATCCGAGGAAATAGTGTTTTTTTACACAGAGATACACGGAGTTTTTTTGAAATGCTTTGTATTTAAAGTGAGTTACAAAGAGTCGTTTGGTTAGATTATGCGTTTCATTTTTCATGCTGTTAAGCATCTCTTTTATGAACTTCAAATTGGAATTATTCAATAAATAACTTACATGACTTTTATGTTTAGAAATTAAACAACAATAATCAGTCATTAAAGAGATTCCTTACGGAATGACAAAAATGAGCACAAAAAAATCGTATTAAAATGAATTAATACGATTTTTTACTTTTATCTAAAGCCAAAGCCTAGTTTCTATTTCGCAATATTCACCGCTCTTGTTTCTCTAATTACCGTAATTTTTACTTGACCTGGATAGGTCATTTCGGTTTGGATTTTTTGAGAAATTTCGAATGATAAGTTGGAAGCAGCATCATCGGATACTTTTTCACTTTCAACAATTACACGAAGTTCTCTACCTGCCTGAATTGCATAGGCATTTTTAACACCATTAAATCCGAAAGCAATATCTTCTAAATCTTTCAAACGTTGAATGTATGAGTCTAAAACTTGTCTTCTAGCACCTGGTCTAGCACCAGAAATAGCATCACAAACTTGGATAATTGGAGAAATCAATGATTTCATTTCAATTTCGTCGTGGTGTGCTCCAATTGCATTACATACTTCTTCTTTTTCACCATATTTTTCAGCCCATTGCATCCCTAAAATTGCGTGAGGCAATTCACTTTCTGTATCGGGTACTTTACCAATATCGTGTAATAAACCAGCTCTTTTAGCTAATTTAACGTTAAGACCAAGTTCTGCAGCCATAATGCCACAAAGTTTAGCTACTTCTCTAGAGTGTTGTAATAAATTTTGACCGTATGACGAACGGTATTTCATTCTACCGACAACTTTAATTAATTCTGGGTGTAAACCGTGAATTCCTAAATCAATTACTGTACGTTTTCCCGTTTCGATAATTTCTTCATCAATTTGTTTAGCAGTTTTAGCCACTACTTCTTCAATTCGTGCTGGGTGAATACGTCCGTCAGTTACTAATTTGTGTAATGCTAAACGTGCAATTTCTCTTCGAACTGGGTCAAAACATGAAAGAATAATAGCTTCTGGTGTATCGTCTACGATGATTTCAACACCTGTTGCAGCCTCTAAAGCTCTAATATTACGTCCTTCACGTCCAATGATTCTTCCTTTAACATCATCCGATTCAATATTGAATACAGAAACACAATTTTCAACAGCTTCTTCTGTTCCCACACGTTGAATAGTGCTAATAATGATTTTCTTAGCTTCTTGGTGTGCGGTCATTTTAGCTTCTTCAACGGTATCTTGTATAAAAGACATAGCGTTTGTTTTAGCTTCAGCTTTTAAGCTTTCTACTAATTGTTCTTTTGCTTCATCAGCAGATAAACCAGAAATTGTTTCTAATTGTTCTACTTGGTTTTTGTGCAAACGATCAATTTCTTGTTGTTTTTTCTCTAAGATTTCAATTTTTGTGGAATATTCGCCAATTTTAGCTTCTGCATCGTCATTCACTTTTTTGGCTTTTGCTAATTCATTAGAAATTTGAGATTCTTTATCTCTAATTCTCTTTTCAGCTTCAGCGGTTTTTTTATCTCGAGAAAGAATAACTTCTTCATGTTCTGCTTTTAATTCTAAAAAGCGTTCTTTTGCTTGAAGAATTTTTTCTTTTTTAGTTGCTTCTGCTTCTGCGTTAGCGTCTTTTAAAATTGAACTGGCTTCTTTTTTTGCATTTTTTATCAGGTTTGAGACATTACTTCTTTCTAAAAATTTTGCTCCTCCAAAACCGCCTCCAAGACCAGCTGCTAATCCAATTACTATACTTAGTATATCCATGATATGTGTTAAAAAAATTATATAAAAAAAGCCTACATTAGGTGTTTGTATAAACTCGGTTATACAAGATTTAAGTTAACTCGCAGTTCAAACTTCCCACTAAAGGGCCTGTTATAGTTGCAAAGATTCACTCATTTAATTTGTTAGTGTTGAGTTTATCAAATATATACTAATGTAGGCAGTATTGTATTTATTGTGTAAGAACGTATTTATTTTGTGAGTAACTCACTCAGCTTTTTGTCTAGATTTTGCAATCTAATAAAAGCGGTTTCACTAGTTTGAGAAGTAATAATTTGTTTTTGTTCCACTTGGGTTGCAAATTGAAGTGCACACATGGCTAAAACATCTTGTTTGTCTCTTACAGCATAGCTTTGTTCAAACTGTTTAATCATAGCATCAATTTTTTTAGAAGCACTTCTGAGTCCTTCTTCTTGAGACGGATCTACGGTTAATGGATAAACGCGATCTGCAATTGATAGTTTAATTTTTAGTTTTTCACTCATAATCTTTCTAATCAGAAAGTTGTGCTATGCAATAATCGATTTCTCGAATTAATGAATTTATTTTGAGTTTTGTTTCTCGTTTATTTTCTTCACTGCCTAACAATGAATTCACCATTTTTAGAGTATCTAACTGATTTTTAAAAGAATCTATTTCAACTGATTGTTGCTGTTGCATTTTTTTAGAAAGCAACAATTCTTCTTGTAATTCTGAGTTTTTCTTTTCAAGTTGAATCAGTTTTTGATTGAGCTTAAAAAATTTAACTTCTAGAGAATCAATTAATTCAGATAATCCATTCATTAACGATGTAATTCATTTCAATAAGTCACAAAGTTAGCATTAGTATTCAAAAATAGCAACAGTTTTAGTTAAATTTTATAATTAAATTTATTTCTTTCATAAGTATTTGATTTTTAGCTTCTTGATTTGATCTTTATTTTTTATAGCTTTAACTAATATTTTTTTACTATTTTAGCACTAAACTCATGTTTTATGAAATTTGTATTAGCCCTACTTTTAGTTCCTTTTTTTGTTTTTTCTCAGGAAAAATATCCGCAAGATGTATTTCAATCGCCTCTTGCTATTCCATTAGATATTTCAGGTTCTTTCGCTGAATTGCGCAGTAATCATTTTCATTCTGGATTAGATTTTAAAACTTCAGGAGTAGAAGGGTTGCCCGTTTTTGCTACAGGAGACGGTTATGTTTCTCGAATCAAAATTTCACCTTTTGGGTATGGAAAAGCTATTTATATAACGCATCCCAATGGTTATACTTCGGTTTATGGGCATTTACAAAAAGCAAATGGCGCCATTCAGGAGTTAATTAAAAAGAAGCAATACCAAGAACAATCTTTTGAAGTAGAAATGTATCTTTATCCAACAGAATTACCGGTAAAAAAAGGCGATATTATTGCGTTTTCTGGAAATACTGGCGGTAGTGGTGCTCCTCATTTGCATTTTGAATTTAGAGATACAAAATCGGAACAAATTATCAATCCGATGCATTTTGGATTCAAAAAAATGATAAAAGATGAACGAAAACCCATTATTCAAGGCATTGTAGTTTATCCGTTAGATTCTACAACTGTAAATAATGCACAAAAACCCATTAATATTTCATTCAACAAACAAGCCGACGGGACCTATTTGAGTACTAAAGTTAAAGCAAACGGTAGAATAGCTTTTGGAATCAATGCTTATGATTATTGTACAAATGCCTACAATAAAAACGGTTTATATAAAGTGAAAGCATATCTTAATGGGGTACTACAATACCAATATGGGTTTGATACTTTTGCCTTTGATGAATCAAGATATATCAACAATTTTATCGATTATGAGCGTTTTCATGATATGGGGCAACGTGTTCAAAAATTGTTTGAATTAAATAATTATCCACTTTCAATTGTTGCCGGAAATACTAAAGATGGAACACTGAAAATTGTTCCAAATGCTAATTATACATATCGAGTGGAGTTATACGATTTTCATCAAAATAAAATTGAATTAATTATTCCTATCGAATATGGTTTGCAACCGACAATGATAAAAAAAACGGTACAGAAAACGCCTTATTTTGTGAAAGCTAAAACTGAATCTATTTTTGAGAAAGGCAACGTAACGGTTTATGTGCCTGAAAATGCATTTTATGCTAATTTTTTTATGAATTTTGACGTGAATAATGATATTGCTACGTTGCATGATGACAGTGTTCCGGTGCATAAAAATATTACGTTAACGTTTAATGATGTTTCTGGTTTGTCTGAAGAACAATTGAGTAAAACCTACATTGCGACTTTAGACGGATATAAATTAGATTATAACAAAACCACTCGTAAAGGAAATTCATTCTCTACAAAAATTAAAACATTAGGTAAATATAAATTGGCACAAGATTCTATTCCTCCCCGAATTTATAATGTAAATTTTGTTGAAGGAAAAACATTAAAAGACCAAAAAACGATAAGTGTTTCAGTAGCAGATTTACATTCGAATATTGCGAATTATTCAGCCTATTTGAATGGAAAATGGATTTTAATGGAGTATGATTATAAAACAAAGCGACTTACACACAATTTAGAGGATGCAATTTACGTTCAAGGTAAAAATGATTTCAAAATTATTGTAACCGATAGTTTGCAAAATTCTGCTACCTTTGAATCGTATTTTTTTAAATAATTAAAACCGATACTTTTGAAAAAAATCAGTTTATTTCTTTTTTTTAGTTTGTTTTCTATCATTTCTTTTGCCCAAAAAGCTAGAGTGAAAGGAGTTATTTTAGACGAATTAAAAAACCCTGTAGAGCAAGTTAAGGTTACTGCTTTAGATAAAATTACATTTACCAATGAAAATGGTTTTTATACAATCGAGGTACCTGCTAATCAAAAAATATCCCTTGTTTATTCTCATCAATCATTTAAAAATAGCACAATTTCCATCGAGTTAAAACCCAATGAGGATTTTGAATTGAATCCTGTAATGAGTGCTAAAATTGAACAAATGGGCGAGTTGGTAATCACAAGCGACAGCAAAAAGCGTATTGAAGGTTTAACAACTATAGATCCTGTAATTATTCGAATGATTCCTGGTGCAAATGCCGGTATAGAAAATATTATTAAAACATTACCAGGGGTGTATTCAAATAATGAATTGAGTACGTCTTATGCCGTAAGAGGTGGAAATTATGATGAAAATTTAGTTTATGTTAACGAAATTGAAGTATATCGTCCTTTTTTAATTCGTTCTGGGCAACAAGAAGGATTGAGTTTTACCAATACTGATATGGTAGAAAAAGTTGATTTTTCTGCTGGTGGTTTTCAATCTAAATATGGTGATAAATTATCTTCTGTGCTCGACATCACGTATCGAAACCCTAAAAGTTTTAAAGCCCGAATGGAAGCAAGTTTTTTAGGCGGAAGTATCACTGCAGAAGGTGTTTCTAAAAATCAAAAATGGTCAAATATAACTGGTATTCGATATAGAGATAATAGTTTGCTAGTCAACAGTCAAGAAACAGAAACTAATTTTAAACCTACTTTTTTTGATGTGCAAACCTTGGTTAATTTTAATGCGTCTACCAAGTGGAACTTCAGTTTTTTAGGAAATATCTCTCAAAATAAATATAACTATCAACCTTTAAGTCGGCAAACAAATTTTGGTACTGTCAGTGAACCAATAGCGCTTTTAGTGTATTATGAAGGGCAAGAAAAAGACAATTATTTAACACTTTTTGGTGCTGGAAAAGCGGTTTATCAGTACAATGAGAAAAATAAATTAAAATTTATAGCTTCAACCTACCACACACAAGAACAAGAATATTATGATATTTTAGCCCAATATCGTTTAGGTGAAGTAGATGCAAATATTGGTTCAGAAACATTTGGCGATGTTGTTTATTCCCGAGGAATAGGTTCGCAATTAACCCACGCACGAAATGATTTAGATGCTTTGATCGTTAATACTGAAGTAAAAGGGTTTCATGAACTTAATTCAAAATCACAAATTGAATGGGGTGCTAAATTTACGTTAGAAGATATACGAGATAGAATTGTGGAATGGGAAGTTATTGATTCAGCGGGTTTTTCATTACCTAATCCTATTTTAGAATATCAAAATGACCAACCTTATAATCCGTATGTTGGACCACTAGCGCCATATCAAAATGTAAGAGCTACCAATTTTACGCGAATCAATCGTTTTTCAGGATACTTTCAGTGGAATCGAAGAGGTAAAATAGGGAGCCATAGTTATTGGTTAAATGCTGGAGTTCGAGGACACCAATGGCAAGTTGATGCCGATGGTAGACCAAAAGGAAATAGTCAAATGACTTTTTCACCTCGAGTTCAGTTTGCTTTTAAACCCGATTGGGATAAAGATATATTGTTTAGATTGTCTGGCGGATTGTATCATCAACCCCCGTTTTATAGAGAATTACGCGATTATAATGGGGTAGTGCAAACTAATGTGAAAGCGCAACAATCATTTCATTTAGTGTTGAGTAGCGATTATAGTTTTAAAATGTGGACGCGCCCGTTTAAATTGATTTCAGAAGCGTATTATAAAAATTTAACCGACGTAAATACTTATACGATTGATAATGTTAGAATTCGATATCGTGCAAATAATGAAGCAACAGCTTATGCTTATGGTTTTGATGCACGTTTAAATGGTGAATTTGTGCCAGGAACGGAATCTTGGTTCAGTTTTGGCTATATGCAAACCGAAGAAAATCAAAATAATAAGGGATTTATTGCACGACCTACTGATCAAAGGCTGAAATTCGGAATGTTATTTCAAGATTATATGCCTAATATTCCCAACCTAAAATTATATCTAAATTTAGTCTATAACACCGGATTGCCAGGTGGTTCGCCATCCTATGCCGATCCTTACAATTACCAATTGCGTTTAAATGATTATCGAAGAGCCGATATAGGATTTTCATTTGTATTTAAAGATGAAAAAATTAAATCAAGTAGAACGTGGTTAAAGCCTTTTGACGAATTTTCGTTAGGATTAGAGATTTTTAATTTGTTTAATAATCAAAATTCAATCACAAATACATGGGTTAGAGATGTCTATACTAAATCGCAATATGGAATTCCAAACTACATGACTACTCGTGTTTTTAATTTGAAATTCGTTGCAAAACTGTAATTCACCGCTTTTTAGTATATTTGACTATAAAAAATAGATAGTATGCGCTACATTTTATCATTTGCTTTATTACTTTCATTTATAAGTTGTAAGCAAGAACAAGAAACTCCAAAAGTGAGTTACGAAGAAAATAAGTCAAGTCAATCAACAACACCTAAAGATTCTTCTGAATTTAAAGTGGCTGATTTACCAATTTTAATGGAAGGAAGCAATTATCTTATTCATCCCATAGGAGATGTTCGTGTCTATGATGTTGAAGGAAGAACTTACGGAAGCAGTAAAGCAAATCAAATAAGTTATGCCATTTCAAATTACAATAGATTTGAGATTACAGGATTTTTGGATAATTTGAATTTCCAGCACATCGATTCTACTCAAGTTAAGCCGTTAACAAATCAGAAAATCCAAATTCAATCCGCTACTTTCTTAAATACACTAGCCGCTAAAACTAAAAAACAAATTATGGTTTACACGTTAGTCGATGCTGATACAAATAAAGATGGAAAAATCAATCAAAATGACATCAGATCTCTTTATTTAAGTACCACTAGCGGCAGAAAATTCACAAAAATATCAACCAATTTTCAGGAAGTAATTGATTGGAACATTATCGAAGCGCAAAATCGTTTGTACTTTAGATGTATTGAAGATATGAATAAAAACGGCGCTTTTGATAAAAATGATAAAGTACATTATCATTACGTCAATTTGTTAGCTAATGAATGGAAAGTGGAAATGTATACTCCGAATTAGATTTCTGATTGCTAGTTGCATAAAAAAATACTTTTTGTCATTTCGACGAAGGAGAAATCACATATTGCTTTATAAATTTTATGAGATTTCTCCTTCGTCGAAATGACAACTTAAATTTACAATTTTATCAGAATCTAAATCAAAATATCACTCTCTAAGTCCGATTTCTCAATTTCAATTTTAAAATCGAGTTTTGAAACTAATTCAATGACTAGTTTTTTGTACCAGTTTTCACTTTTTGGGTGAATGTAAATTTTTTCGATCAATTGGTTCAGATCAACGTTAATTTTCAATCCTTCATTAACCGAAATATTTTGAGCACTTACGTCAGAAATAATGCGTACTTCTCGTTCATATTGAAAACTTTTTCGTTTGAATAAGAACGGAAAAAAAGTGTCATCAAACGGAATATATTCTTTTTTATAATCGATATAATTTACGTTGCCAATATATTGTTCAATCCTATTTTCTGGTCGTAAAGCTTCTTTTAAACGCCCAATTGTAGATTGAATTGCTAAACCTTCGTTGTTTTTTGTGAAAATTTGCCACATCGCAAACGATTCATATTCGTTAATGTGCCAACTACTAATAACTACTTTTTCGCGATGCGATTTATAATAATCTAAAAACTTCGGATTATTTGCAGCAATTTTTTTGATCTCTTCAAATGTTGGTTCAGAAAAAGTACCTTCATATTGATCTTCAAACTTGTCAGAACGCGACATAAACAGTTGCTGCGACAACAACATGTCTAAAAACTTAGACAAGTCCAAATACTTCCAAACAATAGTATTATTGTCTTCGGGTAATGTAATATTTGAGCTGTTTATGTACATAGTTTTTTAATTTCCAAATTCCAAACTTCTGCAATCAAAAATCTTCAATCTTCAACAATAAAAATTATTCAAAACTTTGCATCATCACTAGCTTTGAATACGTTCCGTTTAAAGCTAACAATTCGTCATGCGTTCCTTGTTCTACGATTTCACCTTTGTGCATCACCACAATTTTATCAGCTTTTTGAATAGTAGATAAACGGTGTGCAATGACAATAGAAGTTCTGTTTTGCATCATGTTTTCTAAAGCCACTTGTACAAATTTTTCACTTTCAGTATCTAAAGCCGAAGTTGCTTCATCCAAAATCATAATCGGAGGATTTTTCAAAACAGCTCTCGCAATTGATAAACGTTGTTTTTGGCCACCCGAAAGTTTACCACCGGCATCACCTATGTTAGTTTCAATTCCGTTAGGTAATGCGGAAACAAATTCATAAGCATTTGCTACTTTTAAAGCAGCAATAATTTCATCATCCGTTGCATCTTGTTTTCCTAAACGAATATTGTTTTTAATCGAATCATTGAATAAAATTGAATCTTGTGTAACCAATCCCATTAAATCGCGTAATGATTCTAACGTCATGTCTTTGATGTCAACGCCATCGATTTTTACACTTCCTTCTTGCACGTCATAAAAACGAGTCAATAAATTGGCAATCGTACTTTTTCCAGAACCTGATTGTCCTACTAATGCTACTGTTTTTCCTTTTGGAACTTCTAACGAAAAGTTTTTCAGAACATTTTCTTCTTCATATTTAAAGTTGATATTTTCAATGCTAATTTTCTCAGTAAATGCTTCTTTTTCTAAAGCATTAGGTTTATTGATAATTGTATTCTCAACCTCTAAAATTTCAAAAACTCGTTCTGCAGCCGCTAAACCATTTTTTACAGCATAAGATGCTTTTGATATTGCTTTTGCAGGAGTTAAGATGTTATAAGCCAATCCAAGATACACTATAAATAAGGCACCATTCAATGTTTTGTCTATTAAAACTAAGTTTCCACCATACCATAAAAGTACTGCAATGGTTACAATTCCCATAAATTCGCTCATGGGTGAGGCTAAATTATTTTTCTTGCCTATGCTATTATTCAAACGAAGTAATCTATCGATTGAATCATTGAAAATAGATTTGAAATAGCCTTCAGAATTATAACTTTTCACCACTTTTAATCCGCCTAAACTTTCTTCTACAATCGAAATTAAATAACCGTTTTCTTTTTGAACATTTTGCGATTTCGATTTTAAGCTTTTTCCAATTTTTGTAATAATAAATCCAGAAATTGGAATAAAAATGAATACAAACAGCGTTAATTCAAGACTAATTCTCATCATTGCAACAATAGCAAAAACTATTGTAAGTGGTTCTTTTACAATAAGTTCTAAAATTATGAAAAATGAATTCTGAACCTCATTAACATCACCAAGCATTCGTGCCATAACATCGCCTTTTCTTTTTTCGGAATAGTAAGAAATTGGTAATGAAATGATTTTATCATACATTTTTTCACGTAAATCATGAAGTACTCCATTTTTAATTTTTGTTAAATGTTGAGATGCAAAATAATTGAATGCATTTTTAAACAAAAAAGTAGAAATAACTAATGCAACAGTGAGTAAAAGTGCATATTGTATTCCGTTTTCTATTGTGAGTTTAGTAATGTAATATTGTAAATACTCTTTTCCATAAGTTGTTATTTCCCAAATTCCATTATATTTTGGTAATTCTACAACTTTTTCATTCATTTTAAACAAAACTTCCATTAACGGAAAAAGTGCTACAAATGAAAGTGTGCTAAATAAAGCATAAAAAATATTGAAAAACACATTCCAAAAAATGTGACTTTTGAATTTTTTTGCAAACGGAATTATTTTCTTTAAATTTTCGTCCATTTAATTTAATTTCATTGCCGAAATTATACCAGCAATTTTGTTATCTAATTCTTTTTCTACTGATTCGGCGTTTTCAATGGTGTCTAAAACTCCATTTACACTGAAATAGAATTTAATTTTAGGTTCGGTGCCGCTTGGTCGAGCGCAAATTTTACTACCGTCTTCCAAATAGTAAATTAATACGTTTGATTTTGGAATATGAATTTCAAATTCTTCATTATTCATGAAATCTTTTCCTTTTGCAGCTTGATAATCTTCAATGCAAATGACACGTTGACCATTGATTTCCTTTAACGGATTTTCGCGTAAGTCAATCATCATTTGTTTGATTTCGCTAGCGCCTTCAATTCCTTTTTTGGTAATCGAAATTAATGATTCTTTATAAAAACCAAAATCAATATATAAATTCAATAATTCTTGATATAACGAACTGCCCGATGCTTTTGCCTGTGCAGCAATTTCACTGAGTAGCAAAACTGCGCCTACGGCATCTTTATCGCGAACGGCATCACCTACCATATATCCAAAACTTTCTTCACCACCACCTATAAATTGTTGATTAGGGAAATCCTTAATGAATTTTGCAATCCATTTGAAACCAGTTAATCCTACTTTGCATTCAACTTTATAAGCTGCAGCTAATTCTAACATCATGGGTGTTGAAACAATAGTAGAACCAATGAATTCATTTCCTTTAAATTTACCAGTGCGTTTCCATTGTTCTAATAGGAAAGCGGTCATGATTATCATGGTTTGGTTTCCGTTTAGCAATTTGATGTTTCCGTCTAAATCACGAACAGCTACCCCTAATCGATCAGAATCAGGATCAGTTCCAACTACAATATCAGCTCCAATTTTATCCGCCAAAGCAATTGCCATAGACAATGCCTCTGGTTCTTCCGGATTTGGAGACTTCACTGTTGGAAAATCACCATCAGGTTTGGCTTGTTCAGGAACAATATTCACATTGGTATAACCTGCTTTTGCTAATACATTTGGAATCGCTTTAATTGATGTTCCGTGTAATGAGGTATAAACAATTTTTAGATTGGCTTTAGCTTCTGCAGACGAATTGAAACTAGCATTTTCGATGGTTGATTTAAAGAAAGCTTCATCAATTTCGGAGTCAATATATTCGATTAAATCGTTGTTGGCTTCGAACTTAATTTCGCTGTATTTCAACTCTTCAATTATCTTTATAATTTCGGCATCTTGAGGTGGGACTAATTGGCCACCATCTTGCCAATATACTTTGTAACCGTTGTATTCTGGCGGATTATGAGAAGCAGTTAAAACAATTCCTGCATGGCAATTCAAATAGCGAACAGCAAAAGATAATTCTGGTGTTGGGCGCATATCGGAAAATAAATACACTTTAATTCCATTTGCAGAAAAAACATCGGCAACCACTTTTGCTAACGTATCACTATTATGACGACAATCGTATGCAATGGCTACTTTTAAAGCTTCGTTTGGAAAGGTTTGTTGTAAGTATTTTGAAAGTCCTTGTGTATTTTTTCCTAAAGTATATTTGTTGATACGATTAGTTCCAACACCCATAACACCGCGCATTCCACCGGTTCCAAACTCTAAGTTTTTATAGAAACTTTCTTCTAACTCTTTTGGAGCAGAAGTCATCATTTCTTTGATTGCCTCGTGAGTGGCTTCGTCAAATATTGGAGTTAACCATTCGTTTACTTTATTTAAAATACTTTGTTCGATGTGCATTTTTAATCTTGATATTTTTAAAATCTAAAAATGATTTTTTAATTTGTTTTATGGCATCACAAATTGTGATAGTAGTTTAAAACTATAATACTTCTGAAATCTTATAACGTTCTTCGTTGTTTTTGGTTCGGAGAATAATTTCGCCTAAAAACCCGGCTAAGAATAATTGAGTTCCAATTAGCATAGCAGTTAACGACAAATAAAATTGTGGTCTCTCTGTGATTAATCTCCCTGAAGTGTTGATGAATAATTTATCGATTCCTAAATAGAACGCGAATAAAAATCCGATGATAAACATAATAGAGCCTAATAACCCGAAAAGGTGCATAGGTCTTTTTCCAAAAGTAGATAAAAACCAAATGGTAATTAAATCTAAGAAACCATTGATGAAACGGCTCATTCCAAATTTAGAACTTCCATATTTTCTAGCTTGGTGAATCACTATTTTTTCACCGATGTTGGAAAAACCAGCATTTTTAGCTAAAACCGGAATATAGCGGTGCATTTCGCCAGAAACTTCGATGTTTTTAATAACAATATTTTTGTAGGCTTTTAATCCGCAATTGAAATCGTTCAAATGAACACCTGATGTTTTTCTAGCCGCCCAATTGAATAGTTTTGAAGGAATATTTTTAGCTACTACCGAATCGTAACGTTTTTTCTTCCAACCCGAAATTAAATCATAATTATCCTCAGTAATTAAACGGTATAACTCTGGAATTTCATCGGGACTGTCTTGTAAATCGGCATCCATAGTAATAATTACATCACCTTGCGCTTTAGCAAAACCAGCATGTAATGCTTGCGACTTTCCGTAATTTCTTAAAAAGCGAATCCCTTTTACATTTGGGTTTTCATTAGAAAGCTTTGAAATAGTTTGCCAAGAAGTATCGGTACTACCATCATCAATAAATAGGATTTCGTATGAATAGTTATGCGTTTGCATTACTTTCACAATCCAATTGAGTAATTCTGGTAACGATTCTTGTTCGTTTAATAATGGGATAACTATGGTTAAATTCATTTATTTAGAATACAGGTTTGTTTTTTTTGAAGATTGCAGCTAGAATTAATCCAAAAACAATAGAACCTAGTAATGATTTTAAAATACCATATAATAGTCCGATTGTTGAAAACTGTGGTGTTTCTTTCATACTATCTACTGCTTTTTTAATTTCTGCTGCTGGAACATTCCATTTTTGTAAATTTTCAACTTGGAAAGTTATAAGTGCTTCATGAATTAAGTCTCTTGTTGCGGTATCAATAAAGTTGAATAATAAAATTGAAAAAGAAGTAGAGATTAATATTCCTAATAATGCGGCAATAAAATAACTCGTAAATCCTTCTTTAAATGACATAAAACCGCCTAAGTTTTTTCTTAATTCTAATAACTGGAAAATTCCAATAGCAAGAAAAACAAGCATAACGGTTACGCCTAACCAAATATTGATGAATAATTTATAGTCAACAATATACATTGAAATAATATAAAACACACTGAATAATCCACTGATTACTCCAAATTTAATTCCGTTTTTTTTGATAATTTCGTTCATAGTTTGTTTTGGTTTAATTAATTTACAAATATAAGAATTCTTCTCGTTACTCTATTAGAGATAAAAAATAAAAAAAAGTTACATAAACATTGGTAAATTAAAAATTAAATGTAATTTTGCACCCTAAAATAAAAAGTTTATAAACCAAAAGGTTATAAGTTGTTTACACCTCTTTAATAGTAGAGCCGCGAAACAAAGTATAATCGTCAAATAAAAGATTTACAAAATGAAAAAAGGTATTCACCCAGAAAATTACAGATTAGTAGCCTTCAAAGACATGTCAAATGAAGATGTTTTTATTACAAAATCTACCGTAGAAACTAAAGAAACAATTACACACGAAGGTGTTGAATATCCAGTTTTCAAAATGGAGATTTCTAGAACGTCTCACCCTTTTTACACAGGTAAATCTAAACTTATTGATACTGCAGGACGTATTGATAAATTCAACAGCAAATACGCTAAAAAAGCAAAATAATTTTTGTTTTTTACTAAATAAAAATAAAGCTTCGCATCATGTGAGGCTTTTTTTATGGAATAAATTGTATTTTTGATTTTTAGAATAAATAAAATTATAAATGAACTATATACTTTTTGACGGAACCGTTCGTAATGCGTTACTTCCTTTTACGTTTACTCGTCCAGTGGCAGATATTCGTATTGGAATCTTAACCATTCGTGAAAAATGGGAACAATACCTTGGTTCAACTACAACTACTTTAACAGAAGAGTATTTGATGGAGAAATATCCAATGGTTGAAATGGAGCAAAACATTATGATTAATGCTTCGTTTTTGCCAAATGCTATTCTAGTTGATTTAATTCAAAATTTAGAACAAAATCAAGCGGTGGTTTATCAGGAAGAGATTGTTGCTTTTTATACTAACGATTCGCAAGAAGAAGTAAATTTTGAGCAATATGATTTGGTTGTTTATGAAGGAGATTTGATGCAAATAGAAAACACTTGGGATATTTTTGCGAAAAACGATAGCGCATTACGCGATGATTTTAATTTGATTACCGCAGATAGAACTTCGCAGCCTATTCCAAAATCAGTGAATGTAATTGCGCCTGAACATATTTTCATTGAAGAAGGTGCAAAATTAGAATTTGTAACACTAAATGCTTCAACCGGACCAATTTACATCGGTAAGAATAGCGAAATCATGGAAGGTTCTGTTATTCGAGGTCCTTTTGCTTTATGCGAATCAGGAAGAGTAAAGTTGGCAACAAAAGTATATGGTGCTACAACGGTAGGTCCGCATTCAGTGATTGGTGGAGAAGTTAATAATTCGGTTTTATTTGGATATTCTAATAAAGGACACGACGGATTTTTAGGAAATTCTGTTTTGGGTGAATGGTGTAATATTGGTGCCGATTCAAATAATTCCAATTTAAAAAATAATTATGAAGAAGTCCGCCTTTGGAGTTATGAAACCGAAGGATTTGCAAAAACTGGTTTACAATTTTGTGGGTTAATGATGGGAGATCATAGTAAATGCGGGATCAATATGATGTTTAATACCGGAACAGTTGTGGGTGTGTCGGCTAATATTTTCGGAAGTGGTTTTCCTAGAAATTTTGTACCAAGTTATTCATGGGGTGGAGCAGCTGGTTTTTCAACCTATATAACAGCAAAGGCCTTTCAAACTGCAAAGATTGTTATGGCTAGAAGAAATATTGAATTTACCGATCAAGATGCTGCAATATTAACTCATGTATTTGAAGAAACTAAAAAATACAGAAAAGAATAAGGTTGTTTTCTACGATTATTCCTTAAAAGTATTCAATTATTAATTACTAGTAATCGTTATACTGCAAAATAGCATAAATTTGTATCATAAAATAAGATTTTTAGTTCTGTAGGGGGAATTTAAGAATTTTTTAAAAG
>CAISYO010000116.1 GCA_903889745.1 uncultured Bacteroidota bacterium
AGTTGCCAATCTCATACCTTAATATTAGTTCGTGTGAACCTTTTGTAAAATATTTGAGTGGATTAAAAGGCATATCATAGGCATAACCAAATCTTAAATTTGAAGTTGCTTGTAATTCTACCATGCCAACAAAAGCATCTCCAGTTCTATAACTGCCCCCAAAACCTAGTATATCCTTAAGCCACACATTTAAATTGATATCAGTTTCAATAGGTGCCCCACTGACCATTTTCACCATCGTAGATGGCTTTAATTTAACGTCTTCATTGATATCAAATACATATCCTGCATTGGCAAACAAATGAAAAGCATCTAATTTTTGAATACTTGTATTCATATTTTCATAACTAGCCAGTCTAGACTTTAAGATACTTGGTGTAGCAATTCCAGCATAAAAACGATCTGTATTATAGTAGACACCCATGCCAAGTGAAGGTGTCCATTTAGAAGGATTATCAGTACTTATAAAACTTGGGTCATTTGGATTGTTCCTATTATTTACATCATTTAAATTGATACGATAATTCATCACGCCAAAACTAAGTCCTCCAGATAAAATACCTTTCTCAGATACTTGAATTCTGGTAGAAAGCATTCCATTAAAACCAGTAGCCGATTCTACACCAAGTTGATCATCGTATACTTGTAAGCCCAAACCAATCTTTCCCTCTTTTATCGATTGATCTATACTAACAGAAGTTGTTTTTGGAGCACCTTTTATACCTAACCATTGGTTTCTTTGAAAAAAGTTCAAACTCAAAGCTTCTCTATTACCAGCATAAGCTGGATTCACTCCAAGCATATTATACATGTATTGTGAATACATTGGCTCTGTTTGAGCATGCACATGCTGAAAAACAAACAACATTATAACAATTTGAGCAGTTATAATAAAACTAAAAAATGTATGCGTTTTTTTATAAATCATGACCTATTCACTTATCTTTTTATAGTTAAACTACCAGCAAGTTTTTGCAATTTCCCATTCACATCTGTACCATGAACAATATAATAGTAGGTTCCCTCTGGTAAATCTTCCCCCAAAATGTTAGCAATTCCCTTACCTCTCCAATCATTATTGTAATTCAAATTTTTATACACTTCATTACCCCATCTATTGATTACCCAAACTGAAACCTTAGTGCCCATTGGTCTTCTAATGATCCATGTATCATCAATTCCATCATTATTTGGAGAGAAACCTTCTGGTATATTCAATGGTATTTTAGGGATCACAAATAAAGTTGGCTTTCTAATTGTATCATTTGTAGATACAATTCTTGTTGGATCTGTTGATAATGTAGTTAATATTCCATTTGCAGTTGGTACTGAACCAATCACAGTATTTTGGAAATTTCCAGAAATTGTAGATGGTACATTAATTCTTAATAATACAGAATCCACTTTACTAGAATCTAATGAAGATGAAATTGTAACTAAGTCAGTATTAATGATGCCATCATAATTAGAATTTCTAATCAAACCCCCACTTGACGTAACAGAAATAATTTTAATTCCATTTGTATTATCGAATACTTTTGTTAAATCATCTTTTAATAAAACACTATCAATAAATATTTTAGTTAAATTAATAGCTTTAATGGTAAAAGTTAAATCAAATGTTCCGTCTAAATTTAAAATCGCAGAACCAGCAACTTTTGTAACGTCAAGCAGTTTAGTAACTGGTGGAGGTGTTGGATCGGTCACAACAATAACTAAAATCTCAGTTGGGCAATTCGTTGTTTGTCCTGGTGCACATACTGGAATAGTGTAGGTATAAGTTCCAGCAACAGTTGCTGTAAAACTATAAGTACCATTTGCATTTACTGTAATTGTTGCACCCGTGATTTGTGCTGGTTGACCATAAGTAGTTCCTGTTGGTACCACATCGTTGGTTGCAACACTTCCTGATATAGGCACTTTTACAATTGCAGATCTTAAATCATCCACCAACTTATTAATTGGAACGGTGATTACTAATATTTCTGTAGGACAATTGGTTGTTTGTCCTGGAGCACATACTGGTACTGTATACGTATAAGTTCCAGCAAC
>CAISYO010000117.1 GCA_903889745.1 uncultured Bacteroidota bacterium
TGATTTAGTTTCAGGAAAACCAAGAACCGATTTATTATTCCCTGAAATTGCATTTAATCATTTAACATTGATTCCAGCAATTGTATTTTTGTTAGGATTAACTGCAGCTACTTTTGCCACAACCGATTCTGCACTAACAGCGTTAACTACATCATTTTGTGTTGATTTTTTAGGAATGGACAAAGCTGCTAATCAAAATAAACCCAACATTGTTAGAAACCGCCATTTAGTGCATATTGGCTTTTCATTATTGATGTTTATTGTAATCTTAATTTTTAATTCGCTTACCGATCAATCGGTAGTTTCAATGATATTTACTGTTGCGAGTTATACCTATGGCCCTTTATTGGGTTTATATGCTTTTGGATTATTTATAAAATCTAAAACAGTTCACGATAAGTTAGTTCCTATTGTTTGTGTAATTGCGCCGTTAATTACTTTTTGGATCAATAGTAATGCATCAGAATGGTTTTCTGGTTATGTATTTTCGGTGGAAATTATTATCATCAATGGAATTATTACCCTTATTGGATTGTTATTCATTAGTAAATCAACCCAAGAAAATACCCGATTTTAAAATTGATTTGTAGCAAGCATTACTAATGTACAAGCTACTTCATAACTAATCTTATTTTCTTTTAAAATAGCATAAAATTCAGGATTTTCTGTTCCAGGATTAAAAATTACACGTCTTGGGTGCAAGGATAAAATATAATCATAGTATTCCGATTGTACTTTTGCATTAACATATAACGTTACGGTATCAATGCCTTGAAATGCTATTCTTTCGGTTTCAATGGGAACATCAAAAGCTATCCCTTTTTGCACACCAATTGCAACTACTTGATGACTTTTATCGACTAAATTGTGAATGGCTTTATAAGAGTAGCGTTCTTTATTTGTAGAAGCACCTATTACTAATGTTTTCATTATTTAATTTTTTATAAATTTATGAAATAATATTTTACACAATTACCGATAGAATTCTAAAATTTTATTTCACTCTAAAATTGTTTTGTATCTTTACAAAAAATCAGATATGGAAGTATTCGTTTATTTATTTGCAGCACTTTTTTCGGTATTAAACCCAATTGGAACAGTACCTATTTTCGTAGGATTAACCCAAGACTACAAGCAAAAAGAACGATCTAAAGTTTCGCTTTGGACTGCATTTAATGTGTTTATTATTCTTTTAGTTTCCTTTTTTATTGGTCAATATGTGTTATCATTTTTTGGAATTACCATTACGGCACTAAGAATTGCAGGAGGAATAATTATTGCTAGTTCTGGTTTTTCATTATTGAATGGAAAATTTTCAAAAAATAAAGGAATTGATAAAAAAGCCGAAGAAGAAGCGCACAATAGAAATGATATTGCACTTACTCCTTTAGCAATGCCAATGTTAGCTGGTCCTGGTTCCATTTCGTTATTAATAGCTTATTATCAAGATCATCATAGTACTAATGATATCATTATTTCTACACTAGCCATTTTAGTAGTTGCATTTACGATTTATATTGTTTTGAGAAGTGCTCATTATTTAGCTAAAATATTAGGTGCATCAGGAATTGTGGCTATTTCTAGAATTATTGGGTTTTTAACCATTGCCATTGGAATTCAATACATCATTAGTGCCGTATTGAGTATTGTAAGAGGTGTATAAATTTATAAATTCCAAAAGTAAAATTCTAAATTCCAAAAAAGAACACAGACTAAAAAAATTCCAAATTCCAAAAGTGGTTTTATTTAATTTTTGAATTTGGAATTTTTTATATTGGAATTTACTCCTTTGGTAAGAAAATTTCAGCCATCATGCAACGCGCACTTCCACCTCCACACGCTTCAATAGTATCTAAACTAGAACTCACGATAGTAACATGCTCTTCTAATTGTGCAATTTGCTTTTTAGTCAAACTTTGATGTGCCGATGCACTCATAATTAAAAATCGTCTATCATTTGTTCCTTTGACTTCGAGCATATTTCCAGCAAAATTATTCACTTGGTCTTCGGTGATTAGAATTACCTCTTTTTCATCACCTTTTAAACTATCCAAAACCATTTTGCGCTCTTTTTTATCATCAATACAATCGGCGCAAATAACTGCAAATGTTTCGCCAACGCACATGATTACATTGGTATGATAAATGTGTTTTCTTTCTCCATTTACTGTTTGAAAAGCTTCAAAAATTACAGGTGTAAATTCAAAATCTTCACAAAATTCAATAAATAATTCCTCATCTGCTCTTGGCGATAAAGCACAATATGCTTTTCCATTGGCTCTATCTAAAACAATACTACCGGTTCCTTCTAAGAAAACATCATCTTCTTCAGCTGAAGTATAATCCATTATTTCATTGATAAGAAATCCAGCTTCTTCTAAATTATCTAAAACATCTTCGCGGCGTTCTAATCGGCGATTTTCGGCAAACATTGGATATAAAACAACATCGCCATTTTCATGAAACGAAATCCAATTATTTGGGAAAATACTATCAGGAGTATCTGGACTTAGCGTATCTTCAACAACTACAACATTCAATCCGATCATTTTTAATTTTTGAACGAAAGTATCAAATTCTTCTTGCGCTTTAGCATTAACTGAAGTTGGCGTTAAATTATCCAAAACTTTTTGGTAATAATTATTTACAGCTGTTTGTTCATTCATTCGGAATGCTACCGGACGAATCATCAATATGGAATTAGTGGTTTGGTTCATGTTTTTCTGTTTATTGTTAATTGTTTATAGTTTTTGGTTCGTTAACAATAAACCATAAACTAAAAACTATCTAATCTCTTATAAGCGGCAAAGTTGAACATCTTAACAAGCCTTCTTGTTTGGCAATTTCGGCATACGGAATTTCTTCAACCATAAATCCGTTTTTACGAAGCCAGTTGTTTAATCGAGTAAAATTTTTTTCAGAAACTACCACATCTGGTGCAATAGAAAATACATTAGAATTCATGTGATACATTTCCTCTCTTTCAATATGAAATAAATTTTCCTTTCCGAACAAATTCACTAAAAACATATAATCAGCTTCTTCACGGAAACCACTTTTATAAATAATTCCTTTATTTGTTCCTACTGGTTGAAAACAGCAGTCTAAGTGTAAAGCGTTATCTCTTGGCTCGATTTTCGATTTTACTAAATCAAATTCCTTAATTATTTTATTTGGAAATAATTCTTTAATATAGTTAACACCTTGCCAATTAGTTCTTGCCGTTATATAATCTTTATAATCTGAACCTTTGTAAGTGCCAATAAAAATATAATCATTCCATAGCATTACATCGCCACCTTCAATATGCACTTCTTCTGGCGGACGTACTACTTTTTTAGGGTCAATTTGATCAATAACATACTGAATAGCGTCTAATTCACGCTCACGATCTGGTAATATATTCGCTTTTATAAAAATATCATCAATTACAAAACCTATATCTCTTGTGAAAATTTGGTTATAATTGTCAATTATTTGGGGTCTGAAAACTTTTACATCGTATTTTTGGAATACTGCATTAAAAGCGTCCATTTCATTCACCATATCAACTTCAACAGGATAAGTTCCTGCTTTTATGTGCTCTAATGACTTTGGATCATAAGCTTCTTCAATTGTAGGGGTTGGACCGTTACTTATTGCAGTTCCTAACACCACCGCCCTCAATCGGGAAGTTTCGTTTTTTACATTTAATGGTAACATAAGTTTGTTTTTTAGTTGTATTATTGGTTTTAGCAACTAAGCAAATATAGGAAATTGTATTGAGAAAGTAAGTCCTAAAAAACCAGTAAATAAAAAACCCATCTTTCGATGGGCTTAATCAATTATCTATTTTTTGCTTCTTTAAAATCGCGTAATGGATACCCAGTATACACTTGTCTTGGGCGACCAATTGGCTCTTTGTTAATGCGCATTTCTTTCCATTGTGCAATCCATCCAGGTAAACGACCAATAGCAAATAAAACGGTAAACATTTCAACCGGAATTCCCATGGCACGATAGATAATTCCTGAATAGAAATCTACGTTTGGATATAAGTTTCTTGATTTGAAATATTCGTCTTCTAAAGCTACTTTTTCTAATTGTTTAGCAATATCTAACAACGGATCATCAACTCCTAAAGCAGTTAACACATCGTCTGCCGCTTTTTTAATTATCGTAGCTCTTGGATCAAAGTTTTTGTACACTCTATGTCCAAATCCCATTAAACGGAATGGATCGTCTTTATCTTTTGCTTTTAAAACAAATTTAGCAACATCACCACCATTGTCATGAATTTCTTGTAACATTTCTAATACTGCTTGATTAGCACCACCGTGAAGCGGTCCCCAAAGCGCAGAAACACCTGCAGAAATCGAAGCAAACAATCCAGCATGAGAAGAACCTACAATTCTAACTGTTGAAGTTGAACAGTTTTGCTCGTGATCTGCGTGAAGTATGAATAATTTATCTAATGCAGCTACTACTTTTGGGTCAGCTTTATAAGGTTCGGTAGGTAATTCAAACATTAAACGCATAAAGTTTTCTACAAACCCTTTTGTATTATCATAATAATTCAAAGGATATCCCATAGATTTTCTATAAGTCCACGTTGCAATAACTAGGAATTTACCCATCGTTTTACAAACAGCCTCATACATTTCTTTTTCATTATGTGGATTAACTGACTTTGGATTAAAGGCAGTTAAAGCACTTGTTAATGAAGCTAAAACACCCATTGGATGAGCTGTTTTTGGAAAACCATCAATGATGTTTTTCATTTCTTCATTAACTAATGTATATTTACGAATATCGTTTTCAAATTTCTCTAATTGCGCAGTTGTTGGCAATTCTCCGAAAATCAATAAATAAGAAACCTCTAAAAAGTTGGCCTTATCTGCTAAATCTTCAATTGAATATCCTCTATAACGAAGAATTCCTTCTTCTCCATCTAAAAAAGTGATCTCACTTTTACAAGATCCCGAGTTTTTATATCCTGGGTCGATAGTGATAGCGCCAGAAGCACTTCGTAATTTGTCGATATCGATAGCAACTTCATTTTCAGTTCCTACAATTACGGGAAACTCATACTTTTTGCCATCGAGTTCTAATATTGCAATTTTTGACATATAGTTATAATGTGTATTTTGGAAAAATATTAATGTATGTTGCGAATTTAGCAAATTTTACGCAAACGATAAAGCAAATCATGATAAAAAATGGTTAAATAATAAACATGAAAAACCCTTTCAAAATTTACATTCTGAAAGGGTTTTATATTTAGATACTCAACCAAGTTAAGTATACAATAATAGTATTATCTTTTTACTTTAAAAGCATTCACACCCGGAAAATAAGCTACATCGGCTAATTCTTCTTCTATTCTTAATAATTGATTGTATTTTGCCATACGATCAGAACGTGAAGCAGAACCTGTTTTGATTTGTCCGCAATTTAAAGCAACCGCTAAATCTGCAATGGTATTGTCTTCTGTTTCTCCTGATCGGTGCGACATTACCGAAGTATATCCTGCATTATGTGCCATGTTAACCGCAGCAATTGTTTCAGTCAAAGTACCGATTTGGTTTACTTTAATTAAAATTGAGTTAGCGATTGATTGACTAATTCCGCGAGATAATCGTTCTACATTAGTTACAAATAAATCATCTCCTACTAATTGCACTTTATCACCAATTTTTTCGGTTAATAATTTCCAACCTTCCCAATCGTCTTCATACATTCCGTCTTCAATAGAAATAATTGGATAATTGGCAGCTAATTCAGCCAAATAAGATGCTTGCTCTTCAGAAGATCTTATTTTTCCTGTTTCACCTTCAAATTTAGTATAATCGTATTTTCCGTTTACATAAAATTCAGAAGCTGCACAGTCAAGAGCTATCATTACATCGTCTCCAAAAGAATAACCTGCATTTGTAACCGCTAATTTGATTGAATCTAGAGCATCTTCTGTACCACCAGCTAAATTTGGCGCAAAGCCCCCTTCATCACCTACTGCTGTCGATAAATTTCTGTCGTGTAATACTTTTTTAAGGTTGTGAAAAATTTCAGTACCCATTTGCATGGCATGCGTAAAATTTTTCGCTTTAACTGGCATAATCATGAATTCTTGAAACGCAATAGGTGCATCAGAATGTGAACCACCATTAATGATATTCATCATAGGAACTGGTAAGGTATTTGCAGAAACACCACCCACATAACGGTATAAAGGCATGCCTAATTCATTTGCAGCAGCTTTTGCAACCGCCAATGAAACTCCTAAAATAGCATTTGCACCCAAGTTAGATTTATTAGCCGATCCATCTAAATCGATCATTATTCTATCGATTAGATTTTGCTCAAAAACCGACATTCCCACTACCGCTTCAGCAATTTTTGTATTTACATTTTCAACGGCTTTTAACACCCCTTTTCCCATGTATGATTTTCCACCATCACGAAGTTCAACTGCTTCGTGTTCACCAGTTGAAGCACCTGAAGGAACCGCTGCGCGACCTAAAATTCCGTTTTCTGTAATTACGTCAACTTCAACTGTTGGGTTGCCACGAGAATCTAAAATTTGTCTTGCGTGTACTTTTATGATAATACTCATTTTATATTTTTTTAGTTAGTATTTTAAGAATAATAACAAATTTAAAACTTAAAATTGAACAAAATTATGAAATGCAAAAAACTTATAAACGATAACGTTTTAGTTGGTTGCAGATTTAATATTTTCGATAAATTGATCAAATAAATAGCTAGAATCATGAGGTCCAGGACTAGCTTCTGGATGATATTGCACTGAAAAACAATTTTTAGATTTCATTCGCATACCAGCTACTGTTCCATCATTCAAATGTTCGTGTGTTAATTCGAAATCAGGATGTTTGTCTAACTCTTCACGAACAATTGCAAAACCATGGTTTTGTGATGTGATTTCTCCTTTGCCTGTTAAGATATTTTTAACTGGGTGATTGATTCCGCGGTGCCCGTTGAACATTTTATAAGTAGAAATTCCGTTAGCCAAACCGATAATTTGGTGTCCTAAACAAATTCCGAACAAAGGTTTGTTTTCGTTTAATATTTGTTTAGCCACTTCTTGGGCACTTTCTAACGGTTCAGGATCGCCTGGCCCATTAGATAAAAAATATCCATCTGGATTAAACGCTTTCAAGTCTTCAAAAGTTGCATTGTATGGAAAAACTTTGATGTAACAATCACGTTTTGCTAAATTTCGTAGAATATTTGTTTTGATTCCTAAATCCAATGCAGAGATTTTATAGGTTGCCGATTCATCTCCAAAGAAATACGGCTCAGTAGTAGAAACTTTTGAAGCCAATTCTAATCCGTTCATATCGGGAACTTGCGCTAATTTTTCTTTCAAAACTTCAATTGGAGTGTCATCAGTACAAATAACTGCATTCATCACGCCATTATCTCTAATATAACTTACTAATGCTCTGGTATCAACATCAGAAATTACAATAAGATTTTGTTTCTTTAAATAATCGAATAGACTTTCAGTGGCATCTACGCGTGAAAAATTAAAACTAAAATTTTTACACACTAATCCAGAAATTTTAACCGAATCAGACTCTACATCTTTCTCATTAACGCCGTAGTTTCCAATATGCGCATTAGTAGTAACCATAATTTGACCGAAATAAGAAGGATCGGTAAAAATTTCTTGATAACCTGTAGTTCCCGTATTGAAAGCTACTTCTCCAAAAGTTACGCCTTCGATACCGATAGATTTTCCGTGAAAGATAGTTCCGTCTTTTAACAATAAAACGGCCTTAGATCGATTGTTGTATTTCATTGTACTGTGTTGTTGTGTGTGCAAATTTAGTTATAAAAGTTGTTTTTTTCAACTGTTTGATTCGTAAAACCAAAAAAAAAGGATAAACTTAAAAAAGTCTATCCTTATTATTTTTACATGAATGGTTTCATGATTATTCTGTAGCTTCAGTTGTTGAAGAAGTTTCATCAGTTTGATCAGCAACAGTTGTGTCAGCTGCAGGAGCTTCAGGAGTACCTTCTGCTTTTTTAGCCTTACCACGACGAGTTGTTTTCTTCACTTCTTTTTTACCACCGTTGTAAATAGTATTGAAATCTACTAATTCAATCATTGCCATATCAGCGTTATCTCCTAAACGGTTACCTAACTTGATGATACGAGTGTATCCTCCTGGACGGTCACCAACTTTAGCAGCAACTTCTCTGAACAATTCTGTAACCGCATATTTATCTCTTAAATAAGAGAAAACTGTACGACGATTGTGAGTAGTATCTTCTTTTGATTTTGTAACTAGTGGTTCAACAAATTGTTTTAAAGCTTTCGCTTTAGCAACAGTTGTATTAATACGTTTATGTTCGATTAAAGAACAAGCCATATTAGCTAACATAGCTCTTCTATGTCCTTTTTGTCTACTTAAATGATTGAATTTTTTTCCGTGTCTCATGACGTGTTTTATTTATCTTCATCTTGCATCAATCCATAAAGGAGCGCAAAATATGAAGCAATTACTCTTTATCTAATTTATATTTAGTAAGATCCATTCCAAAAGTTAGGTTTTTATTAGCCACTAACTCATCTAATTCAGTTAATGATTTTTTACCAAAGTTACGGAACTTCATTAAGTCGTTTTTGTTGAAAGAAACTAAGTCACCTAAGGTATCAACTTCAGCTGCTTTTAAGCAATTTAATGCTCTAACAGATAAGTCCATATCTACTAATTTAGTTTTCAATAATTGTCTCATATGAAGAGATTCTTCGTCATAAGACTCAGTTTGAGCAATTTCATCTGCCTCAAGTGTGATTCTTTCGTCAGAAAACAACATAAAGTGGTGAATCAACGTTTTAGCGGCTTCAGTTAATGCATCTTTAGGATGGATAGAACCATCAGTAATGATTTCAAAAACTAATTTTTCGTAATCCGTTTTTTGTTCCACACGGAAATTTTCGATAGAATACTTTACATTCTTAACAGGAGTGTAAATAGAATCTGTAAAAATTGTTCCTATTGGAGCATTTGACTTTTTGTTCTCTTCTGCAGGAACATAACCTCTACCTTTTTCGATAGAAAGTTCCATATTTAGAGTTGTTTTGGTGTCTAAATTACAGATCACTAGATCTGGGTTTAACACTTGAAAACCAGAGATGAATTTTTGAAAATCACCTGCAGTAATCTTGTCTTTTCCAGAAAGAGAGATAGAAACAGATTCATTATCAATATCTTCTATTTGACGTTTGAAACGTACTTGCTTAAGATTTAAGATAATTTCTGTTACATCTTCAACTACACCAGAAATAGTAGAGAACTCATGTTCTACTCCTTCAATTCTTACAGATGTAATTGCATATCCTTCAAGAGAAGAAAGCAAAACTCTTCTAAGTGCATTACCAACAGTCAATCCATAACCAGGTTCTAAAGGTCTAAATTCGAATTTACCTTCAAAATCGGTTGAATCGATCATGATAACTTTATCGGGCTTTTGAAAATTAAATATTGCCATAATTTCGACTAATGTCAATTATTATTTGTTATACAACTCAACGATTAGTTGTTCTTTAATATTTTCTGGAATTTGAAGTCTTTGAGGTACAGAAACAAAAGTACCTTCTTTAGTATCATTATTCCATGTAATCCACTCATAAACCTGAGAAGCGCTTGCTAAAGAACGATCGATAGCTTCAATAGATTTTGATTTTTCACGAACCGCAACTTTATCACCTGCTTTTAAGTGATAAGAAGGAACGTTTACTAATTCACCATTTACAGTGATGTGTCTGTGAACAACGATTTGACGTGCTGCTCTACGAGAAGGAGCAATACCCATTCTGTAAACAACATTATCTAAACGAGCTTCACATAATTGAAGTAAAATTTCACCTGTTACTCCAGAAGCAGCAGAAGCCTTTTTAAATAAATTTCTGAATTGTTTTTCAAGAATTCCGTAAGTGTACTTCGCTTTTTGCTTTTCCATTAACTGAACTGCATATTCAGATTTTTTACCTCTCTTTTTAGCTAAACCATGTTGCCCTGGAGGGTAATTTCTTTTTTCGAAGGCTTTGTCTTCTCCGAATATTGCTTCGCCAAATTTACGAGCAATTTTTGTTTTTGGACCAGTATATCTTGCCATTTTAAA
>CAISYO010000118.1 GCA_903889745.1 uncultured Bacteroidota bacterium
AAAATGGTATTGATTAACCGACTTTTAGATACTGAATTTGAAGACATTAAAGAAGGGAAACGTTGTTTTCAACCCATTCCACTTATTACAACATTTATTCCGTCGTTTATTAGATTGTCAACAACAGGTATGTCACAATTGTTTTTTAATAAAGAAAGAATAGATTTGTTCAAAACTTATTATTTGGATAAATACGATGTAGATTTGGTTAATTTAACCGATAAAGTGTCGATTTGCAAATCATATAAAGGACTTACAGGTTTTAAAGACGTGAGTGAATATGATGAAGCAATCTTTTCAACACGGTTATGGCAATTTATCGGTAATTTTAATAATAAGCAATATGGAGGAATTCTAGAGGATGAACAAAGAAGTGGTATTTGGGTTTTTGATAATGCGATTTTAACAAATGGAACAACAATTCACTTTCAAGTTACTCCAAAGCTTGGTTTCCGCAAATCTAATTTTGCAAAATCACGAAAAGCTGCGTCAGTCAAAGCATTTCAAAAAATAGAAAATCAAATCAACACAAAAAAAGATCCTCTTTCTAATTTGGAGTTTATGGATACTCGAAAAGTAGAAGATCTTCAAAAAATAGTCGATAGTTTTGATGACACTTTATTTCTGTCTGGAGATCCAGGTAAAGGTTGTTTACTTGACATTACTGATGGTATAAAACATTTCAAATATACATCTGGGCAACGAAACAAAGAAACACTTCAAGGAGTAAGAATTGCTTCACAAAACCAAAAGAGAAAAAGGTTTATTGTTGACATCAGTCCAGATATATTAGAAGAGCCTCTTTTAAATCCATCGATAGAAGAAATAGAAACTATTTATATGTCAAAATTTTCATCCAAATCATCGGTTTCATCTATATTTGGAAATTACCTCAAGAGAAGAAATATTATAGAAAACAAAGCTTTAGAATGCTACTCAAAACCTATTTTTCGTCAAAATAAGTTTTTAGTTCATTCAAAAACAAAATCATCAGAGGATAAATTCTTAAATAAGATCATACCGACTTTTTGTCATGATGCAACTCCTTGCAACAAAGATGAAAATTTACCCGGATGGATGACATTAGATTCAACCGTTTTAAATTACATCAAGCTTAACCATGCAAATCGACATACCAAAAAATATATAAAATTGCTCTATGGAAATTGGGGGAAATCTCCAAATTTAAAAGGTTCAAAACCAACTCCAGGAATTGGACTTCGAAGAAAAATAGAAAATTTCCTCAAGAAAAACAACAACAACTGTACAGTGACACAAACCGAGGAATTTACATCAAAGACATGTCCTTGTTGCCGTCATCGTAGTTTGGACAAGGCGGATTTAGCAAATACAAAGTGTCATGAAAAACATCATCTACTACGTTGTACAAACGTAAACTGCAAAAGTAGGTGGTGGAATCGAGATGTAGCAGGTTCATTTAACATTCTTTATCGAGGTATAGGTAAAATCCTTGAATTTAATGGGATTTTAGACAATTACGTTGATTTTGTAGAAGTTAAGAAACCCAAAACAATCGAGAAACACTCCTAGCATCAGAATCTAGGAAGTCCGAGAAAATTCTCTTCGAGAGAAGTAATCGAGTATTTACAACAAGAGTGAATCCAACAACTACAAAGACAAGTTGAGACCTATGCATTTTAGATTCTATCGATTAAATGCGGTGAAATAAACTGTCCCAAGAGTTTAAATGGAAACACTGTAAGGGCAAGCCGACTTATATAATTAGGACAAGATACAATACGATGGACATCATAAAGGCGTTTAAGATCGGCAATGATAATTTCGACATTAATATTCAAGGGACTTACGAGGATCCTCTTTTTCAAGCAAGTCAAATCGGCAAAATCTTCGACATTAAAAATATCCGTGACTCGATTCGAGACTATACTGTTGGAAAACACAAGGTAGTAGAAATCTCCCTCTCCCTTGGTGGCAATCAGCAAACCACATTTTTAACGGAAATAGGACTCTATAAGTTTATCGGCAGGTCTAACAAACCCATCGCTGAAGAATTTCAAGAGTGGACATATAACGTCCTCAAGGAACTTCGGGCAAATGGTGAATACAAGTTGAAAGACACGTTGGAATGTGAGCGAGTTCTTAATGAAGAAAGACTCGAACAAGTTCGCC
>CAISYO010000119.1 GCA_903889745.1 uncultured Bacteroidota bacterium
AATTAATCGTAATTAATCGTAATTAATCGTAATTAATCGTAATTAACCATAATTTAACGCAATAATGTAGAAATAATATAATTTATAAATTTTGGAATAGTTAATTTTGGAATAGTTAAACTTTACAATAGTATTATTGATACGTTTTAGTCTTAAATAGCGAAAAACTAAAAGAAAATTATATAATCATATCTCAATTGTAAATAGGTTAACTTAAAAATTTTATGAACCCCAAAAAATAAATTTTATGAAAAAGCTATTTCTACTTACATGTACTTTGTTAACTTTATTTTCATGTACAACAGACAATCCCAATCTTGAAACCGAAAATGAAACTTTTTCAATTTCAGCAAAAAAAGGAGATTCATTAGTGACTAATGAACGAAATTGTGCCAGTCAAGATATTTTAGAACATGAATTGAAAAAAAATCCAGAATTATCCTTAAAAATTGAAAAAATTGAAGAATTTTCAAAAAAAATAATACTTTCAGATATTTTTGAATTAACCCAAATTCAAATTGAGATACCTGTTGTGATTAATGTCTTATATAGAACATCCGCTGAAAATATTTCATTATCACAAATTCAATCTCAAATAGATGTTCTTAATCAAGATTTTAATGTTGCTAATGCTGAATTCAATCAAGTGCCTGGAATATATTCTAGAATAAAGGCCGATGTTGGAATTACATTTGTTTTAGACAGAGTTATTAGAAAACAAACGACTCGAACAGAGTGGGCTGTACTAAATGAAGAAATGAAAAAAACGTCTTTTGGAGGAATAGCTCCTACTTCACCAACAAACAAACTTAACCTTTGGGTGTATACTTTATCAGGTGGAATATTAGGATATGCGAAAACACCTGGAACTGCATTAGATTTGGATGGAGTTGTTATTGACTCAAGGTATTTAGGAACAAATGGAAGAGCTACAGCACCCTTTCATAAAGGTAGAACTGCAACTCATGAGATTGGACATTGGTTGAATGTTAGACATATTTGGGGCGATAGTACTTGTGGAAATGATTTAGTTTCTGATACACCTTCACATAATGCAGCAAATTATGGTTCACCTATATTTCCACATTATTCCACTTGTCCAGGAAATCCAATTGAAATGACGATGAACTTTATGGATTACACTAATGATGTATCAATGTATATGTTTACAAATGGTCAAAAAGATAGAATGAGAGCTCAATTTTTACCTGGAGGTTATATATACTCATTTATACAATAAAATATTTATAAATTCTTAATTTACAAAACTCGTTATTATTTGGCGAGTTTTTTTTATTTTAGCAAAAAAGATAAAATGACTTCAAAAGAATTATCAAACGGAATTATAAGAGCTACAAGTATCATAACTATATTTTGCTTGTCATTATTTTTTCTATATGAAATAAGCGCCGTCTTAATTTATATACTTATTGCTATTGTAGTTTCATTACTCTTAAATCCAATAGTTTTATTTCTAAAAAAACGTTTAAAATTCAATAACACCTTAGCTGTGATAACTACGCTTTTTTTAACTTTTTTATTAATTATAGGATTTGTTTTACTCTTTGTTCCATTATTATTGAGTCAAGGTGAAAATTTATCTTTATTAAATGTTAGTTCCCTTGAAAAAAACTATCATATTTTACTTCAAAATATCACAATCTATTTAGATAATTACAATATTAATTCAAAGCAAATATTAGCAAGTAGTAAATTATCAACTTTTACGTCATTTAAATTTATTCCAAATTTCATAAATGGTTTTATTAATACACTAGGAAACTTTAGTGTAGGACTTGCTTCAATATTATTTATTACTTTTTTCATTTTAAAAGAGCATAATTCCTTTTATATTAAATTTCAACAATTAATACCTGAGAATCAGAAAGAAAAAGTAATTAATTCAATTAGAGAAATTAACCACTTACTATCAAGATATTTTATTGGTTTGTTCATTCAATTAAATTTAATCATGTTTTTGTATTTAATTGTATTTCTAATTTTTGGAGTGGAAAATGCTATAATTATTGCCCTATTGTGTGCTATATTTAATATAGTACCATACGTTGGACCATTAATTGCCTCTATTGTAGCATGTTTATTAATTATGACAAGCGGAATTGGCTCTGGTGCTGATTTTGCAAACGAAACTATTCCAACTGCAATTTATGTTCTAATTGGTATGTTTATAGTACAATTAATTGATAATAACATCAGTTCTCCCATCATTTTTTCAAAAAGTACTAATTCACATCCGCTGCAAATCTTTATTGTGATTTTGATTGCCGGAATATTATCTGGCATTACCGGGATGATTATAGCTGTTCCTTTTTATACGTCTTTAAAAGTAATTGGAAAGGAATTTTTTCCAGAAAATAAAATCATTAAATTGCTTACTAAAAATTTATAGTTTTGGAAATTAATAAATTAATAGATACTGAAGTTCAGAATTTTATACAGGAAAATTTATCGATTGATAGCCGAATTCTTGCACTTAAAAAAAATCCATTTCATTCTGTTAGTTATTCCGAAATAATAAATCAAATCATTGCTAAAAAGAAAGCGAAAGATAAATTACCCACTTGGTATTTAAGCAAAAACATTGTTTATCCAGAAAAAATATCAATAGAACAAACTTCTTCAGAACTAACTGCACAATATAAATCTTCATTACTTTCAGGTAAAAACATAATCGACTGTACTGGTGGATTTGGTATTGATGATTATTATTTTTCCAAAAATTTCACGACTGTCTTTCACTGCGAAATCAATTCGAAATTATCCGAAATAGTACAACACAATTTTAATCAACTTGGAATTAATAATATAGATTGTCTTTGTGGTGATAGTACAGAAATTCTCAACCAATTAAATCAGCAATTTGATGCTATTTATATTGACCCTTCCCGAAGAAATGACGCAAAAGGAAAAGTATTTATGCTTGCCGATTGTTCTCCTAATGTGGTTGAATTACAAGAATTTTATTATCAGTTTACAGAAACAATCTTAATCAAAACAGCTCCAATATTAGATCTTCAAGCTGGTTTAAATGAATTAAAAAATGTAGCTGAAATACATATTGTTGCACTTGATAATGAAGTGAAAGAAATAGTATGGTTAATCCGAAAAAACTACGTTGAAAGCCCTAAAATAATTACCATAAACATAGAAAAAGAATCAACTACCAAAATTGAAATCAGCACCGAATACAACTATCAAGCAACATATAGTTTACCCAAAAAATATGTTTACGAACCCAATGTTTCGATACTGAAATCAGGTAAGTTTGAAGCAGTATCAGAATTGTTTAATTTACATAAATTGCATCAACATTCGCATTTATATACTTCAGATGATTTGATTGATTTTCCTGGTCGAAGATTTAAAATAGATACTGTAGTTCCCTTTCAAAAGAAATCAATTGTACAACATATTCAAAACAAAAAACTGAATGTTTCAACAAGAAATTTTCCAATAAAACCAGACGAAATAAAGAAAAAATATAAAATTACCGATGGAGGATTTATCTATGCGTTTTTTACTACAAATTTAAATAACGAAAAAATAGTTTTACTTTGCACCAAAATATAAAACCAATGAAAAAAATAGTACTTATTATTTTACTTTTCCCTCTTTTTACAACGGCTCAAACAAATGATTGCATGTATAAAGTTGAAGAAAAGACAGACTCAACTTCATTAAAAGTGCTTCCTGAAGTATTAATTGATGAGAAAATTTTTGGCAACAAATATGAATATTTATTTTTTAGTTTATTGAATATTGATGGTGTTCCAATGCTAGAGTTACAGTTAATACAAAAAAGCAAAGATTTTATTCCTACAAAATGTATTAACAAAACTTCAAAAATAATATTACAACTACAAAACGGTAAAATTGTAACCTTATTTGCTAATGAAGAAGAAAGATGTAGCGTTTTAAATT
>CAISYO010000120.1 GCA_903889745.1 uncultured Bacteroidota bacterium
ATGAATACTTTTGATGTAAATCAAAAAATGATTACAACTTGCCAGCTCTTATTCGGCTTAATGTTTCTTGCGTGATGTTTAAGTAAGAGGCAATGTTGCCAAGACTTACTCGGTTGGTAATGTCTGGGTACTGGTTTAATAATTTTTGATAACGTTGGTTTGCATCAAGAAATTGCAAATCGGCAACTCTGTCCTCAATCTGCGATACATAATGCAACTCCACCAACTTAATATACCATATAGCAAATGAATGATGTTTTTGAAGCAAGGCCTGTAAAGCTGCATGTTCGATGGAATACATTTCACTATCTTCCACAAGCTGAATGCTTTCTTCGGAGGGTTCTTGTTTTACAAAACTTGAAGTGCCCGAAATAATTTGTGTATCTAAGCTAAACCAAGTATTCTTTTCTTTTCCTTGGTCATTGGTGTAAAAGTATCTTACGGCACCTTGTGTCATAAACCAAAGGTGTTTACAAGGTTTGCCCGGCTTGAGTAAAAAATAGTTTTTTGGGTATTCCAAATGTTGAAAATGTCCCAAAACGTCTTCCAATACTTGTTCAGGTAATAAATAAATGGATTGAATTATGTCTTCTAAAGTTATTTTCATTTCGTTTGTCGATATTACGCATAACGTTTGGCAGCTAAAAGAAGTTGGCGATTTCGGAGCAATAAACTGTCTGCTACCACAAAACTCGATACGAAGTACAAAGCTTCATTTAACCACTGAACCGCCAATTTTTTTTAGGTGCTGTTATATGCCGTATTTTTTTCGTTTTTACTTATTTATTTGCGAATTTAGATTTTAATTCTCATATTTGCAAATATAATTAAATAAGATATGTCTGAATGGAATAATAAAGTCAAGCGATTACTCAAATCAGAGTTAGTCAAAAGAGGTTTGTCCACTGAAGATTTAACTACTTTGTTAAACGAAAATGGCTGTACTGAAACGAAGTCAAGTGTTGATAGTAAAATCAGTCGAGGTACTTTTAGTGCGTCCTTTTTTATGCAATGTCTGTTTGTAATTGGTTGTACAAAAATTGAAATAGAAGAATACCGTTCTACTTTTTTAATTTCTGAACCTTCAAATTTAATGGTTGCCGAACCTAATGTTGAATATAAAACTATCAAAGATGAAAACTAAATTAAAATTTATAGATTTATTTGCTGGCCTTGGCGGAATTCGTTTAGGTTTTGAACAGGCTTGTCAAGGACGAGGAATAGAAACAGAATGTGTTTTAACTTCCGAAATAAAGCCTTATGCAATTCAAACATTGAAACACAACCATCATCACGAAAATTTTGTTGGCGACATTTTTCAAGTTAAAAATGAAGATATACCTCAATTTGATTTTTTGTTTGGTGGATTTCCTTGTCAACCGTTTAGTGCAAGTGGTAAACGTAATGGTTTCGCTGACACAAGAGGAACTTTATTTTTTGAAATTGAAAGAATAATAAAACACCATCAACCACAAGGTTTTATTCTTGAAAATGTTGAAGGTTTAGTAAAACATGATTTAGAAAATAAACACGATGAAATTGGAAGAACGCTTAAAACAATTATAGATAAACTTGAAAACGAATTGGATTATCAAGTTTCTTGGAAAGTTTTAGATAGTGTTCATTTTGGTGTTCCACAGTCGAGAAAACGTGTATTTATTGTCGGTACAAAAAATGAAAAAGTTTCATTAGATGGATTTGAACCAACTTACAAAGTTCTGAACGATGTTTTAGAAAAAGGTAAACCAATAATGAACACTGATTTTACTAGAAAATTACTTTCACATTTTACAGTTGAAGAACTTTACGGAAAATCAATAAAAGACAAACGTGGTGGTGACAATAATATTCATAGTTGGGATATTGGTGTAAAGGGCGAATGTTCAAAAGACCAAATAAATTTATTAAATCGTTTATTTAAGGAGCGAAGAAAAAAACAATGGGCAAGCGAAATTGGTATTGACTGGATGGATGGAATGCCTTTGACTTTAAGTCAAATTCAGTCATTCTTTCCAACAAATAATTTATTTGAG
>CAISYO010000121.1 GCA_903889745.1 uncultured Bacteroidota bacterium
ATATATTTACAATTAAATAAATTAAACAAAATAATTATGAAAAAAATTACACTCTTAATTATTTCAGTATTTTTAGCCGTTCAAACTATCAATGCACAAGTTGTATTAGATTCTAACGGAATTACCGTAAAATATATGGGCACTTCACTTCCCTCTCCATACTTTATTCAAGCAAACCCAAGAGGGACAGGAATAGAGTGGTTTGCCATTGTAGATAATTCATCTACAAGTAATATAAATAATTATGCTAAAAATATTCCTTCTGGCATAACTTATTTTACACCTCCGAGCTCTACAACACCAATTCCTTTTGATAATATTGTAACGACTCTTGTAACTAATACGACTAATTTGTTTTATCAAGCAGTTACTTTCAATCAACCAATTGGGTCTTGGGACGTTAGTAATGTGACTAATATGTCTAATATGTTTAGAAGCGCTACCGCCTTTAACCAACCTATTGACTCCTGGAATGTTAGCAATGTGAACAATATGATGGAGATGTTTTTTCAAGCTACTTCCTTTAACCAAAATATCGGTTCTTGGAATGTTAGCAATGTGATCAATATGAGGTTGATGTTTGCTCTAGCCAATTCCTTTAACCAAAATATTGGTTCTTGGAATGTTAGCAATGTGAACAATATGAATGGTATGTTTACTCAAGCTACTTCCTTTAACCAAAATATTGGTTCTTGGAATGTTAGCAATGTGAACAATATGAATGGTATGTTTGAAGGCGCTGCTGTCTTTAACCAAAATATTGGTTCTTGGAATGTTAGCAATGTTACAGATGTGCGGTGGATGTTTCGTCTAGCTACTTCCTTTAACCAAAATATTGGTTCTTGGAATGTTAGCAATGTGAACGTTATGGATGGTATGTTTGCAGGCGCTATTTCCTTTAACCAAAATATTGGTTCTTGGAATGTTATGAATGTGACTGATATGGGTGGTATGTTTTATCAAGCTACTTCCTTTAATCAACCTATTGGAACTTGGAATGTTAGCAATGTTAATAACATGATTACTATGTTTGAAGGCGCTGCTGCCTTTAACCAACCTATTGGTTCCTGGAATGTTAGTAGTGTTACCGATATGAGTTATATGTTTAAAAGCGCCCCCGGAAGCGCTAACGCCTTTAACCAACCTATTGACTCCTGGAATGTTGGTAATGTAACCAATATGGATTCTATGTTTTTTGGGGCTTCCTCATTTGACCAACCTATTGGTTCATGGAATGTTGGTAATGTGACTAATATGTCCTCTATGTTTACAGGAGTACAACTTTCTACAGCAAACTATGATACGCTATTAATAGGTTGGTCAACAATAGCACCAAGTGAGAATCCTTTAGAACCAAATGTTAGTTTTTCAGGAGGCAATTCTAATTATTGCAATGGAGATGCAGCTCGAACTTCTATACTTAACACCTATAGTTGGACTATAACAGATGCAGGGCTAGCGGGTAATTGTAGTGATTTAGCCACGGAAGCCTTTGATAAAAGTAGTGTAAGATTATATCCTAACCCTACTTTAAATTTTTTAAACGTAAAAGCTGACTCCTATCTTATCAATCAGCCATATACTATTACTGATGGTATAGGAAGAGTTGTTTTAAATGGAAAACTAAATGAAGTTGAAACATCCATAAATGTAGAGCAATTATCTAAAGGGATTTATTACTTAAAAACATCAGATAAAAACGCAAGCAAGTTTATAAAAGAATAAATCTTTAAGTTTCTTAAAACAGCAAACCCCGATATGAAAGTATAATGCTTTATTTTGCCCCCCTCTTGGGCTTCCCGATTTCAGTTCGTTACATCGGGATAAACTTCTCGCCCAAAATAATACGTATAAAAAAAGAACAACATTTTCATGTTACTCTTTTTTTGCTCCCCCTCTTGGGCTCGAACCAAGGACCCTCTGATTAACAGTCAGATGCTCTAACCAACTGAGCTAAGGAGGAATCACCTCAAAGGTTTATGTTTTGCTAAAAAGTTGCTCCCCCTCTTGGGCTCGAACCAAGGACCCTCTGATTAACAGTCAGATGCTCTAACCAACTGAGCTAAGGAGGAAAATGTTTGTCTTTTTAGCGAGTGCAAATATAAACTGATTTTTTATTAACGCAAATTATTTACTGTAAAAAATTACAAAAGTTTATCTATAATTAACTGGTAGATGTCTTTTCCAAAAGTAAGCGCCATCAATGAAAGTAAAATAATCATTCCGCCTGTTTGAACATACCCCATGGCTTTGTCTGATAATTTTCTGCCCGTTATCATTTCTGCAATGGTAAATAAAGCGTGTCCACCATCTAGTCCAGGAATTGGTAATAAGTTCATAAATGCCAATCCGATAGAAAACAAGGCCGTAAAATTCCAAATAAACTCCCAATCCCAAGTATTTGGTAAACGACGCGCAATTCCTATAGGGCTTTGAACGTGTTTATAAGCTTCGGTTTTTGGTCGTAAAATTAATTTGAACTGTTTTACGTTGTATACCAATAGTGCCCATGATTCATTAACTGCAGCAGGAATGGCTTGTCCTATAGACATTTTATTGTTAACTTCATAATCTAGTTTATCTAACGGTTTATTGAAAAACCCTAACTTTCCCTCTTGATCTACTTTGGCTTTCAATTCAACGATTTGAGTTCCTCTTAAAACAGATAAAGAAATGCTATCGTTTTTATGTTTTGAAATAGAATCTTTAAATTCATCATAAAAGGTAAATGCAGCACCATTTAAAGCTTTAATTTTATCTCCTTTTTGTAATCCTGCTAAATTAGCGGCCGATTTTGGAACTACAGAATCTACAACAGTGTTTGAAAAACGTGGACCAACAAACTCTTTCCCTTCTTTACTGATGATTTCACCTTTCATTTCGTCGGTTAAAACTACATCTACTTTTGCGCCATTTCGCTCTACTTCAACTTTATCGCCAAGCAAAACATCTAATGTCATTCGATTAAAACTAGGTTGATATTTTCCATCTACCGAAAGAATTTTATCGCCATTTCTAAAACCTGCTTTATGTCCTACTTCACCAAATGCTAATCCGTTTGCTTGAATTTTATCAGTAGCAATATATTTTTGACCAACAGTAGCATATAAAATTGTAAAGATGAACCAAGCTAAAATTATATTCACGATAATTCCGCCCAACATAATAATTAAGCGCTGCCAAGCTGGCTTAGATCGAAATTCCCATGGTTGTGGTTCGCCACTCATTTGTTCGGCATCTAAACTTTCATCTATCATTCCCGAAAGTTTTACATAACCTCCTAAAGGCAACCATCCGATACCCCATTCTGTTTCACCAATTTTTTTCTTAAACAACGAAAAACCCGCATCCATAAATAAATAGAATTTTTCGACGCGTACTTTAAACATTTTGGCGGTGATGTAGTGCCCGAATTCGTGAAGAATTACTAATACCGATAAAATAAATAATATTTGTGCTACTTGAATCATTACTGTGATTTTATTTAAAAAACAAAAGTAAGGTTTTCACCTTACTTTTCAATACTATTTTTTTGATGTACTATTTTTTTATAAATTTTTTATGAATTACACCTTCCGAAGTAGTAATTTTAAGCAAATGAATACCCGAAGCTAATTCCGAAATCGAAAAATCATGATCTGTTTTTTGTCCTACTAGTTGTCCTAAAGTATTAAAAATTTCGACCTTTTCTAATTGAACACTAGTTGGCATCATAATGTGTAATTCATCATTTGCAGGATTTGGATAAACTGAAATAGTTTGATCTAAATCGAAAGAGTTACTTGCTAAAGTAGCCACATTGTTTCTAGAAATAATATGTTTGTTTGGGTCAAAAGTTACTCCGGTAACAACAAACGGCACCGATACGATGAACTCTTGCCCATTACTGGTATGATTTACTACTACATCGTGAGTTGCAGCTCCTGCGCCAGACAATCTAATCTCTAAAGGCATTTCAAAATAAGCAACAGTAGGATCAGATTGGGTTTGATTCACCGTTATTTTTGCTTGACCCGCTCCCCAATTCTGGGCCGTAATTGTATAGGTAGGATATCCTTGATTGTATACCCAATCATTGAAAAACTCATCTAAATTACTGCCGTGAACTGCTTCTAAATGTGTTTTTAAATCAGAAGTAATTGCATATCCATAAGCTAAATTTGAATCATTTAAATAATTTCTTAACGCCTGAAAAAATGCCGTATCTCCCATTTTCCATCGCAACATATGGGTAACCATTGAACCCTTGTTGTAAGATAATCTACTACTGAAAATTCTTCCTACATTTAAAGCTTCTGCATCTGTTAAATAAACTGCTCCTGCTGTTTGTGAAGTAATACTTGATATTTTACCATTTTTCCATGAAACAAATGCAGCGGCTCCATCTAATTCTTCAACAACAATTCCGGCTGTATATTCAGTTAACCCTTCATTTAACCATATGTCTTTCCATGTGCCACAAGTAACTTTGTTGCCAAACCACTGATGACCCAATTCATGAGCAATTAAACTCCTACTATTCCATACTCCCATTGAAGACATTGTTGCGTGTTCCATTCCGCCATTCCATCCAAATTGAACATGACCATATTGTTCATTTCGGTAGGGATAAGATCCAAATTTCTGTTCAAAAACATTCATTATAGGAACCGTTAAATCGATAAAACTTCTATTTGTTGCTGTATTACTCTCTGGATATAAATAATTATTTATTGGAAAAAACGGATTTTGAGTGGTTCCTAAACCTGCTTGAATGTTATAAGTGACATAATTTGTAACATTCACAGAAATTAAATAAGCTGGAATAGGATAATTATGTCTAAAATGGCGTGTGATATTTCCTCCAGAAGTGGTTTGGCTCTGTAATAATCCATTGGAAACACCAATATACGCTGAAGGACATGTTATATAAATGTCAAAACTATCAATTTTATCATTCAAATCTTGTTTACAGGGCCACCAATCTCTTGCGCCAAAAGGCTCAGAAAGAGTAAAAATTACAGGTGTCCCGCTATGATTACCTCTTGTAAATGCCCCTTCAAGGGTTGATGGCACTCCACTATAGATTATTTCTGCGGTAGCACTATCTCCAGTATTAAGTGTTGATGGCAAATTAATAACTAATTCATGCGTAGTATTATGAGAAAAAGTTGTGGCTACATTATTAATTTTTACAGATGAAATTGTAAACGGACTAGTAGTTTTTTTATAAAAATCAAAAGTCACTGTTGACATATTATTTGTCAGTGCAGTAAATGTCGTTTTAACAACCCCACTAATAAAAGGTGTTGTATTATCTGGGTCAACCGTGAATCGCAACTCATGATAAGTTACATCATAATTTAGTGTATTTGTGTTGACACGAAGATTTTGTAAAGAAGCTGCCGACTTCATTTCTGATTCTACCATTCGATCAAATTCTTCAGACTCAGATTGTGAAAATCCGAAAATTCCTGTAAAAAGAAAAAGATAATAAATTATTGATTTTATCATGGAATAGAATTGAAAATTTAAGTTTTACAAATTGCGCTTACTTAAAAACACAATTATAATTTTGTTTTATTTAAAATTGTAGCGAATATATTATAAAATATTCATTATTTAAAATCTTTTCGCGCTGAAATTCACAGATATACAATATGAAACGAGCATTTTGTTTTTTTGTCCATTATCTGAATCCAATTTCTTAAATTTGTCCCTTTAAAATCCAACAGACATGTTACAAATAGCTTACATTAGAGAAAACAGAGAAGAAGTGGTTCTTAAATTGGCCAAAAAAAATATGGATGCCAAAGCGGCTATCGATCAAGTCATTGCACTTGATGAAAAAAGAAGAGCCACTCAAGCAGAATTAGACACTATTAAATCGGAATCTAATAAGCTATCCAAAGACATTGGGGATTTAATGAAAGCTGGCGAAAAAGCTAAAGCTGAAATTTTAAAAGAAAAATCGGTTCAACTTCGTGAAAAAGACAAAGAATTGACCGAAGTATTGAACGCTTTTGCTTCACAATTACAAGACGAATTATATAAATTACCTAATATTCCGGCGGATATTGTCCCTGTTGGGAAAACACCTGAGGAAAATCTAAACGTTTTTGAAGAAGGTGAAATCCCTAAATTACACGAAGGCGCTTTACCCCATTGGGAATTAGCCAAAAAATATGATTTAATTGATTTTGAATTAGGTGTAAAAATAACGGGAGCAGGTTTTCCAGTTTACAAAGGGAAAGGTGCTAAATTACAACGTGCTTTAATCACTTATTTCTTAGATAAAAATACCGATGCAGGTTATTTAGAATACCAAGTGCCTCATTTGGTTAACGAAGCTTCAGGTTTTGGAACCGGCCAATTACCCGATAAAGAAGGACAAATGTACCACGTAGGCGCAGATGATTTATATTTAATTCCAACCGCTGAAGTTCCGGTAACAAATATTTTTAGAGATGTTTTACTGAACGAAAATGAGTTACCTGTTCTATGTACTGGCTATACACCATGTTTTCGTCGTGAAGCAGGATCGTATGGTGCGCACGTTCGCGGATTAAATCGTTTACACCAATTTGACAAAGTTGAAATTGTTCGCATTGAACATCCTGATAATTCTTACAAAGCTTTAGACGGAATGGTGGATCACGTAAAAGAAATTTTACAAGAATTAAAATTACCTTATCGTATTCTTCGATTATGTGGTGGCGATATGAGTTTTGCTTCGGCTTTAACTTATGATTTCGAAGTGTATTCAACCGCACAAGAGCGTTGGTTAGAAATTAGTTCGGTTTCTAACTTTGAAACGTTCCAGGCTAACCGATTAAAATTACGTTTCAAGGATAAAGACGGTAAAAATCAATTAGCACACACCTTAAACGGAAGTTCATTAGCTTTACCTAGGGTTTTAGCTGGAATTTTAGAAAACTACCAAACCCCTGAAGGCATTGTGGTTCCTGAAGTTTTAAGAAAATACACCGGATTTGATATTATTAACTAAACGTTAATCTTTATAACATAATGTACTAATTCAACGCTAAAAAGTGTTACATTAGTACATTATTTGTTTTATTTATGTTGCAAAAAATCGCTTTTTTTCTATTCTTTTTGTCATCGATTTGGGTTTCGGCACAAAACGAACAACTGGCATTGCAATATTTTGACGATGGCGAATTTGAAAAGGCACTCACTATTTTTGAAGAAAGTTCGCAAAAGCAACCTTCTAATTTTTTCTTTTTCCAAAAAATTATTGAATGCCAACAACAATTAAAACAATACGATAAAGCGGAAGAAGTTATTTTAAAAAGAAAAGACAAAAACAATCAACCTCTTTTGCTGATTGAACTGGGCTATAATTACCAATTGCAAAAAAACACAGATAAAGCCGAAAAAAATTATGATTTGGCTATTCAAGAAGTTGAAAAAGAACCCAATTATGCCTATCAAGTTGCTAATTCTTTTGAAAAGAAAGTTTTATTAGAATGGGCATTAAAAGCCTATGAAACGGCACAAAAGAAAAACCCAAAACTAAATTTTGATTATCAATCAGCGTTACTTCACGGGCAATTAGGAAAACTAGACCTAATGCTCCAAAAATTACTCGATTATAGTTACGCAAATCAAGAAAATACAGCATTAGTTCAAAATCAATTGAGCCGATTTTTACTGGATGATGTTGATGGTGCTTTTGCTAATGAAATTAAAAAAGGGCTATTGCTAAAAACACAAAAATCACAAGATGTCTATTGGAACCAATTCTTGAGTTGGTTTTTCGTACAACAAAAAGAATATGGAAAAGCATTTGTACAAGAAAAAGCAGTTTATAAACGAAATCCTGATAGTTTTTACAATATTGTCACGCTCGCCAAATTGGCAATTGATGAAAAGCAAAATGAAGATGCAACTTCTATCCTAACATTTGTATTAGAAAATACCGACAACATAGATTTACAAATGCAAGCGCATCATTTTTTAGTGTCTATGGAAATTGAATCGGCATTAGAAAAGGATTATTTAGCCTTAGATTTAAAATTGCAAGGTTTATTGAAAAAATATGGAATCACTCCTTTTTCTTTGGAACTTCAAATACTTACTGCCCATTTTGAGGCATTTTACTTAAAACAAACTGATTTAGGAAAACAACTTCTGCAAAACGCCCTTCAATTACCATTGAACATCAGAGAAGAATCTAGAGTTAAAATGGAATTAGCCGATATTATGGTGTATGATGAAAAATTCAACCAAGCTATTTTATATTATGCGCAAGTAGAAGAAAATCTAAAAAATGATGTGATTGCCCATGAAGCAAGTTTTAAATTAGCTAAAGCCAATTTTTATAAAAGAGATTTCGATTGGACATTACAGCAAGTAAAAAATTTAAAACAATCGCCCAGCTTATTAATTGCAAATGATGCAGTTGAGTTGTTTTTATTAATCGAGGATAATTCAGTTGAAGATAGTTTACGAATTGCGCTCCAAGATTATGCAAAAGCTGATTTCCAATTGTACCAAAAGAAAAATGATGAAGCCTTGCAATCGTTTTTAAGTATTTTACAAAAGCACAAAGGCAAAAGTATCGAAGAAAGTACACTGTTTAAAGTGGGTAAAATTTACGAAGAAAAGAACGATTATGCAAAAGCAATCCAATATTATCAAAACATATTAGAACAGCACAAAGACGGAATTTATAAAGATGAAGCCTTATTTTTTTCGGCAGAAATTTATCGCAAGTATCTTTTAGATAACGAAAAAGCAAAACTATTATATGAGAAAATAGTCTTGGAACATCCCGATAGTTTGTATTTTACAGAAAGTAGAAAACAATATCGAACGTTGCGAGGAGATTCGACGATTTGATATTTGATTGATGATTAACGATTTTTGAAAGATGAATTTTGTACTTGAACTAAAAATTTATTAAAAATGATAATATACAACGTAACTATAAATGTAGACGAAAGCATTCACCACGATTGGTTAAAATGGATGCAAAACAAACATATTAATGAGGTGTTAGCAACAGGTTTGTTTACCCATGCTAAAATGGTGAAGGTTTTGGTGGAAGAAGAAATGGGTGGTACTACCTATGCCGTTCAATATTTCACCGATTCTAAAACAAAATTAGAAAGCTATTACCAAAATCATGCGCCAAAATTACGCCAAGAAGGATTGCAATTATTTGGCGATAAAATGTTGGCTTTTAGAACGGAGTTAGAGGTATTGGAAGAATTCTACAAAAAGGAAAATTAGATGGATAAAGTAAGCGCAAAAAAACACTTAGGACAACATTTCCTAAAAGACGAAAGTATTGCAAAGGATATTGCCGATACACTTTCGCTGGAAGGCTATTCAAAAATTTTGGAAATTGGTCCAGGAATGGGTGTTTTGACTAAATATTTATTGGATAAACCCACTGAAACTTTTGTCATTGAAATCGATAAAGAATCGGTTGAATATTTGGGCGTTCATTTTTCAAAATTAGACAATCACATTATTTCTAAAGATTTTTTAAAATATGATTTGAACGAAGTTTTTAATGGTGAACCTTTTGCTATCATTGGGAATTTTCCATATAATATTTCGACTCAAATTGTGTTCAAAACACTAGAAATGCGCGATCAAATTCCAGAATTTGCTGGGATGTTTCAAAAAGAAGTTGCCCAACGCATTTGCGAGAAAAAAGGAAGTAAAGTATACGGAATTTTATCGGTTTTAACCCAAGCTTTTTACGATGCCGAATATTTATTTACAGTTCCGCCAGAAGTTTTTAATCCGCCGCCAAAAGTAGATTCGGGGGTGTTGCGATTAAGACGAAAAGCAAATTTTTCATTGCCTTGTGACGAAAAATTATTTTTCCGAGTAGTAAAAACGGCCTTTCAACAACGAAGAAAAACATTACGAAATAGTTTAAAATCGTTCAATTTCTCTGATAATTTAAAAGAAGATAGTATCTTTGACCTTCGTCCGGAGCAATTAACGGTAGAGCAGTTTATCGAAATTACCCAAAAAATAACAGCCGATGGAGTTTAAAATCAGCAGAGAGTTTCTATCTGAAATAGAACAACTTATAAGTGAAAACAAGGCGCAAGAGTTACTTTTGCTTCTTGAAGATATTCACTTTGCTGATATTGCCGAAATCATGGAAGAACTCGATGATTATGGTGCTGCTTTTATATTTAACACTTTAGATTCGGAAAAAACAGCCGAAATCTTGTTAGAATTAGATGATGAAGTTCGGGAAAAAATCTTACGAAACTTATCGCCAAAAGAAATCGCCGAAGAGTTAGACGAACTTAGTACAGACGACGCGGCAGATATTATTGCCGAATTACCTCAACACAAAAAAGAACAGGTAATTTCGGAACTTGAAGACGTTGAACACGCCAAAGATATTGTTGATTTATTACGTTATGATGAAGATACTGCTGGAGGTTTAATGGGAAAAGAGCTTGTAAAAGTAAACGAAAACTGGAACGTATTAACCTGCGTAAAAGAAATGCGTTTGCAAGCCGAAAATGTTTCTAGAGTTCATTCTATATATGTTATTGACGACGAAGAACGATTAAAAGGTCGTTTGTCGCTAAAAGATCTATTAACTACCTCAACAAAAACACCTATTAGCCAGGTTTATATCAAAAAAGTAGACTATGTAAAAGTAGACACTAAAGATGTAGAAGTGGCGCGCATCATGCAAAAATATGACTTGGAAGCCATTCCAGTGGTGGATGAATTAGGCCGATTAGTTGGTCGTATTACTATTGATGATATTATTGATGTAATCAAAGAAGAAGCCGACAAAGATTACCAGTTAGCAGCGGGTATCTCACAAGACGTTGAGGCCGATGACAGTGTCTTAGAACTCACAAAAGCACGTTTACCTTGGTTAGTTTTAGCATTATTTGGCGGATTTATTTCGGTGCACGTTTTAGGTATTTTTGAACCCATCATGAAATTACATCCCGAATTATTTTTCTTTACTCCACTTATTGCGGCAATGGCCGGAAATGTAGGGGTGCAATCTTCGGCAATTATTGTTCAAGGTTTGGCTAATAATACCATTATCGGACCCGTAATAGAACGTTTATTAAAAGAATTGTCGTTAAGTTTATTAAACGGAGTCATTCTTTCGGTCATCTTATTAGCGGGTAGTTATTTCTTATTAGAGTATGAAATTCATGTAGGTTATACGGTGGCAATTGCACTACTTACTGTAATTATTATTGCTTCATTAATTGGAACTTTTATTCCGATCATCTTAAATAAATATGGAATTGACCCCGCATTAGCAACAGGTCCGTTTATTACTACAAGTAACGACATCTTAGGAATTCTTACCTATTTTACGATTGCAAAGATTATTTTAGGGATTTGACCTATTTTAATTTGCGTTAGGATAATTAAATTATAAAAAGTAAATTTGAAATTCTAATATCTTGTCAATGAAAACATTACTACTATTTTTTTTTATTTTATTATCTTTTTTTGGACATTCTCAGACTATCGCTTTGCAATCGTTTGGCATTGGTTTTTCTAGTCCTGTTGAAATTACAAATGCAGGAGATTCTAGATTATTTGTAGTGCAAAAAGGCGGATTAATTAGAATATTAAATGCAAACGGCACAGTTAATTCTACTCCATTTTTAAATTTATCTACCATAATTAGTTCTGGAGGAGAACGTGGATTATTGGGTCTAGCTTTTCATCCAAACTATGCTACAAATGGCTATTTTTTTGTAAATTATACCAATACTGCTGGGGATACGGTCATAGCAAGATATTCTGTAAATTCAGGAAACCCTGATGTTGCCAATGCCACAGGAACAATTTTAATGACAATATCTCAACCTTATTCTAATCACAATGGCGGAAGTATAAAATTTGGCCCAGATGGCTTTTTGTATATAGGAATGGGAGATGGTGGAAGTGGCGGTGATCCTCAAGGTTATTCTCAAAATTTAAGTTTAACCAATTCAAATGTTGCGTCAAATCCGTCTAGAATTTATTTAGGGAAAATGCTTCGTATTGATGTTAATACGACCGCGCCTGGATTAAATTATGGATTTCCTTCTACAAATCCGTATGTTAATGAAGCTGGAAAACAAGAAATATGGGCAATTGGTTTAAGAAATCCATGGAAATTTTCATTTAATAGATTAAATGGTGATTTATGGATTGCTGATGTAGGACAAAATGCTTTTGAAGAACTTAATAAAATAGCAAGTCCTTTACCCAATACTGGGATAAATTTTGGTTGGAAATGTTATGAAGGAAATGCAACATACAATGCAACTGGATGTAACCCTGCTAACACGATGACCTTCCCAATATACCAATATCCTTTATATAGTAATAATACTTGCTCTATAACTGGAGGATATTTTTATACAGGATCAACTTATCCAAATTTTCAAAACAAATATATTTTTAGTGATTATTGTGATAATAGAATTAGAATCATTGATAATAATGGAGTAGTATCAAATTCAGCTACTTTTCCAAATAATGCTTTTGCCACTTTTGGTGAAGATATGAATGGCGAATTATATGTAGCCGGAATTACTTCAGGAACGATTTTTAAAATAATCGATTCATCATTAAGTACTTCAGAATTTGAAAACAATGGCTTTTCGCTTTATCCAAATCCGACTAAAGGTTCCTTCAATATTAAAAGCAATACTTCAAATTTAGCGACCAAAATTGATGTATTTGACTTAACTGGAAAGTTGCTTTTTTCAAAAAAATTAGATGCAAATCCAGAAAACTCAATTGATACAAATTTATTATCAAAAGGGATGTACTTCGTTTCTATAGAAACTACCGATGGAACTAATTTCTCAACAAAATTAGTTGTTGAATAATAACCTTGAATTACTTTTTTAAGGCGCCGGATTCGGAATTAATTCCTGAATTTTCTCAATTTCAGCGACTAATTCATCCGATAAAACAACATCAAAAGCTTGAATGTTTTCTTGTAATTGTTCCATGCTTGTAGCGCCAATTATTGTTGCCGTTACAAATTTTTGTCGATGCACGAATGCAATAGCCATTTGCGTCAACGTTAATCCATTTGCTTCAGCTAATTCCTTATATAATTTAGTGGCTTTGAAACAATTTTCATTGGTATAACGAGTGAAATTTCTAAACAAATCCAATCTCGAATTTTTTTCAATACCGCTCAAATGTTTTCCTGTTAAATAACCAAACCCTAACGGAGAATAGGCTAACAACCCAACGTTTTCTCGCATGCCTATTTCTGATAAGCCCACTTCATACAAACGATTTAACAACGAAAACGGATTTTGTATCGTTGTAATTCTTGGCAATCCATGCTTTTCGCTTTCCATTAAAAATTTCATTACGCCCCACGGATTTTCATTGGAAAGTCCAATATGTTTGATTTTTCCTTCTTTAATTAATCCGTCATAAACCGTTAAAACATCAAAAATATTATCTTGCCATTTTGGGTCTAATTCCTGAACTCCTCGTTTTTGAAACATGTTCATCACACGCTCTGGCCAATGCATTTGATATAAATCGATATAATCGGTTTGAAGGTATTTTAAACTCAATTCTACCGCTTCATGAATACTTTTCTTAGAAAAATCTAACGGCTGACGAATGTATTCCATCCCACGATTTGGACCTGCAATTTTAGTAGCAATTACCAATTTTTCTCGTTCTGAAGCACCAATTTTTTGAATCCAATTGCCAATGAACCGTTCAGTACTTCCAAAAATTTGTGCGTTGCCGCCAATAGGATACATTTCGGCCGTATCAATAAAATTAATTCCTTTTTCAAGGGCATAATCCAATTGTGAATGTGATTCGCTTTCGGTATTTTGATTGCCAAAAGTCATTGTTCCTAAACAGATGTTACTGACTTTAAGTTCGGTATTAGGTAGTGTTGTGTAGTTCATATTAAGTTTCAAAGTAGCAAAGATACAAAGTAGTATAGGTTATTAAAAAGAAAAAAGTCCAAAGAAATTCTTTGAACTTTTTTAAAAATAATATTATGTGATTTCTCTTTCGTCGAAATGACAAGCTTTAAGAATTACAACGCATTCAACATTTTAGAAATTTCATCTAACTTAGGCGTTAAAATGATTTCAATTCTTCTGTTTTTAGCTTTCCCTTCAGCAGTTTCATTAGATAATAACGGTGCATATTCGCCACGACCCGCTGCTGTTAAATTTTCTTTTTTAACTTTGGCATTAGCCGATAAAATATTCACAATTGCTGTAGCACGTTTGGTTGATAAATCCCAGTTATTCTCTACGCCACCGCCAATAGTTCCAGTAATTTTATCATTATCAGTATGTCCTTCAATTAAAACCGAAATTTCAGGATTATCTCCTAATACTTTTCCTACTAAATCTACTGCTTTTTTACCTTCTGTGCCTACTGTCCAACTTCCCGATTCAAACAATAATTTGTTTTCCATAGAAACATATACTTTTCCGTCTTTTTCAGTAACAGTTAAACCTTTTCCTTCAAAAGCTTTCAGCGATTTTGTAAGCGTTTCTTTTAATTTTTTCATCGCAGCATCTTTATCGGCCATTATTTTTTCTAATTCGGCTAATCGAGTAGAAGATGCTTCTAAATCTTTTTTCAATTTAGTTAAACGATCTTGTTCTGCCGTTAGTGCTTTTTGTTTTGCTTCTAATTCGGCTAGCAATTGACGGTTTTTATTGATATTTGATTCTAAAGCTTCATTACTGTCTTTTTCAAGAGCTGCATACGATGCTTTTAAATTGTCTAAACTCTTTTTTGTTGCAGCATAATCTGAAGCTAGTTTATCGCGTTCTGCTTTTGTTTTGTCTAATTCGGTTTGTAAATTGGTTTTGTCTATTTCCAATTGGTTCTTACTGGCTTTTAACACCCCATTTTCATCTGATAAAGCATTATGCTCTTTCTTTAAGTCGGCATATTTATTTTCTAAATCTTGATAGATTTTTTTAGAAACGCATGAAGTAGTTAAACTTAAAACTACGCAAGCAAGTGCAATTTTTCTAATCATTTTATTTTCGTTTTTGATTAATTGATTTTTATTTTATTTCTACTAAAACTGGGCAATGGTCTGAATGTTTAGCTTCGGGTAAAATTAAAGCTCTTTGAATTTTTCCTTTCAAAGGTTCGGCCGCCAAGCAATAATCGATTCTCCATCCTTTATTATTATTTCGAGCATTTGCTCTGTAGCTCCACCAACTATAATTGTGTGGTTCTTTGTTTAAATGGCGAAAGGTGTCTACAAAACCACTTTTCATAAACCCATCTAACCAAGCGCGTTCTTCGGGTAAAAACCCAGAAATTTTTGCATTGCGAATGGGGTCATGAATATCAATTGCTTCATGACAAATGTTATAATCGCCACAAATCACCAAATTTGGAATTCCCTTCTTTAATTCATTAATGTAATTTTGAAAATCGTCCATATACATAAACTTATGTTCTAATCTATCAATATTCGTACCAGAAGGCAAATACAAACTCATTACCGATAGCGAATCAAAATCTAAACGTAAATTTCGCCCTTCAAAATCCATGTGCGGAATTCCTGTTCCAAAAACTACATTATTAGGCGCAATTTTTGATAAAATAGCCACACCGCTGTAACCTTTTTTTTCTGCTGGAAAATAATATTGGTAGGGATATCCGGCGGCCTCAATTTCAATTTTAGGGATTTGATCTTCTGTAGCCTTTATTTCTTGTAAACAAATAACATCGGGATTCGCTTGTTGCAACCATTCTAAAAATCCTTTTGTGATGGCTGCACGAATTCCATTTACATTGTAAGAGATGATTTTCATGTCTTGTCTTAGCTTTTGACCAAAAGTAGTAAAAAGGATTCTAATAATAAAGATTCAGAGAGATGATTTTCTAAAGTAGTTTTTAAAAAAAATCACAAAATTGTTATTTTAAAAGTAAAATCTTTAAGCATTCAATTCAATAGAATTGTTATCTTTGTTTCTTGCTCAAAACAAAATATAAATGGGGTTAGTTACTGCTAAAGAAGTTGCAAAGGCTATAAACGCTGATAAATATGGAATTTTCGGTACCTTAACGGGCTGGGTCTTAATGAAAGTGCTTAAAATTTCTGCACTTAATAAACTATATGACCGAAACAAACACTTAAAAGATGTTGCTTTTTTAAATGCCATTTTAGACGATTTACAAATAAAATTTGAAATCCCTGAAGAGGATTTGAAGCGTTTACCAAAAGAAGGAGCTTATATTACCATTTCAAACCATCCACTTGGTGGTGTTGACGGCATATTACTTTTAAAATTGATGCTAGAGCGAGTACCCAATTTTAAAATAATTGCTAATTTTCTATTACATCGCATTGCGCCTTTGAAACCTTTCATTATGCCGGTAAATCCGTTTGAAAACCACAAAGATGTTAAGTCTAGTGTTGTTGGAATAAAAGAAACATTGCGTCATTTAAGTGATGGAAAACCATTAGGAATGTTTCCAGCAGGAGAAGTATCTACCTACAAAGATGGCAAATTAGTTGTTGATAAACCGTGGGAAGAAGGGGCAATAAAAGTAATTAGAAAAGCACAAGTTCCTGTGGTACCAATTTATTTTCATGCTAAAAATAGTCGTTTGTTTTATTTCTTATCAAAAATTAATGACACCCTTAGAACGGCTAAATTACCAAGTGAATTGCACACCCAAAAAGACCGCGTAATTAAAGTTCGAATTGGAAAACCTATTTCGGTAGCCGAACAAAATGAATACCAAGATATTGAAGCATATGGCGAATTTTTAAGAAAAAAAACCTACATGCTTTCTAATGCTTTTGAAACCGAAGAATCTAAATTACACTTGCCTAAATTATCATCCCCTAAGCCCCCAAAACAAATTGTTAAACCAGCAAATCACGGAGAGATCATTGAGGAAATAAATGCGTTAAAAGAAGGCGATTTTAGATTGTTACAAAGCAAAAATTATCAGGTTTTTTTAACAACTGCCGAAAAAATTCCGAACATATTACACGAAATTGGACGTCTTCGCGAAATTACGTTTAGAGAAGTGGGCGAAGGAACCAATGAAGCAATTGACTTAGATAAATATGACCAATACTACCACCACATGTTTTTGTGGGACGACGATGCCCAAGTAATTGCTGGAGCCTACCGAATGGGACTTGGTGATGTAATTTATAAAAAACAGGGTATTGAAGGTTTTTACTTACATGAATTGTTCCGTTTTGAACCCGAATTGCATGGTATGATGAGTCAATCCATTGAGATGGGAAGGGCTTTCATTATTTCGGAATACCAGCAAAAACCAATGCCACTCTTTTTGTTATGGAAAGGAATTGTTCACACCACCTTGCGTTATCCTGAACATAAATATTTAATGGGTGGTGTAAGTATTAGTAATCAATTTTCTGATTTTTCAAAATCACTGATGATTGAATTCATGAAATCGCACTATTACGATCCGTATATTGCGCAATATGTGCATCCAAAAAAAGAATATAAGGTAAAACTTAAAGATGCCGATAAAGATTTTGTCTTCAATGAAACCGAAGCCGATTTGAATAAATTTGATAAAATTATTGATGAAGTAGAGCCAGGAAGTCTTCGTTTGCCAGTGTTAATTAAAAAGTACATTAAGCAAAACGCAAGAGTTGTGGCTTTTAACGTAGATCCTTTGTTTAATAATTCAGTAGACGGCTTAATGTATATCAAAATTGCCGATCTTCCGGAAAGTACTGTAAAACCGGTTATGGAAGAATTTCAAGCAGAACTAGAACGTAAAGAAAAAGGCTAATCAATTGATTAGCCTTTTTTATTTCCAGATACTCTGTTGTAAAATATCATCCCATGTGTTTTGTCTAACTAAAAGAATTATTCTTATACAATGATAAACAAATAAAACAGCAACTAAATAATAAGCAGATTTTCTATTTAGAATCCATTTTCTAAAATATACTTTTTGAGTTTTCAATTCGATGGCTAAAATAACAATTACAAATAAACAAAAACCAACTAATAAAGGTCCAAAAAGATGGTAACTCAAACTCTTTATAATATTACCATCATAAAAATAAACAATTGATTTTGTTATACCGCAAGACATACAAGGAAATCCGGTTGTAGCCTTTAATGGACAAAATGATTGTTCGGAGTCTAGTTTATTACCTGCATTGTTTAACCATAAAAAAAAAGGGATTACAAGTGTTAATAAAGCACCTGTAATACCTAAAATTCTGTATAATTTAAAATTATTATTGCTCAATAGATTTTAAAACCACCCTCTTTTATTAACCTGGTATGTCTCATAAAAATCATCATCTGACTTAGTCAAATAAATAATTCCCTCTATTACAGGTATTATACTAAGGGTTCCACAACTTACTAAAGATATAATAATTTGTATAATTCCTTCTTTATTGTATCCTAAGATAAATTTGTGAACTCCAATTCCACCAATTAAAAGTGCACAAATTGCAGCAGCAATTTTTTTATTTTCTTGTTGAGGTGCTTGAGGTTGATTCCAGTTTTCGTTTGGGTTTGTTACTTCCATAATTTTGACTTTTATGATTAATAATACGAATATACTAAATAAATTTACTAATCGGTATAATTTTACTTTTTCAAAAAGGTTGTTTTGAATAAAACGAAGTAATTTTATTTACTATCGTTTGAGCTAATTTTTGATGACTTTCAACTGTCCAACCCGCAATATGAGGTGTTAAAAGTACATTATCGGCTTGTAGTAAATAAGCAAAAGCTGCTGGTTTCTCACCTTCAAACAAGGTTTCAAATGATCCTTTTTCATATTCCAAAACGTCTAAACCTGCGCCTAAAATTTTTCCTGCTTTCAACGCTTCGACTAAATCTTCGGTTACTACCGAATTCCCTCGAGCCGTATTAATAAACCAAAATGGCTTTTTGAATTGGTTAATAAAATCTGAATTTATCATTTTATCGGTTTGCGGAGTCCAAGGCGTGTGTAAACTGATGACATCGGCTTGTTCTTGAAGTTCAACTAATGAAACTTGTGTCGCATTTTCATCACCTACATTGGCTAAAATATCATAACAAAGAATCGTTACATCAAAACCGCGCAATTTTTTGGCAAACGATTTTCCCATATTTCCATAACCTATAATGCCAATGGTTTTTCCTTCCAACTCATGTCCGCGATTGCCTTCACGAATCCATTGCCCTGATTTCACTTCATTATTAGCTTTTTTCAGATGATTAAAAAGCGATAACAACATCCCTATGGCTTGTTCGCCAACTGCATTTGCATTGCCTTCTGGAGCCGCAATTAAGTAGATTCCTCTTTGCATTGCATACTCACAATCAATACTTTCTAATCCTGCACCCACTCGAGCAATAAATTGCAAATTGGTAGCTTTGTCTATAAATGATTGGTCAATTTTAAAACGACTTCTTATAACAATACCCTGATAGTTTCCAATTTTAGCTTCAATTTCTTCTTTAGACGAAGTGAAATCAGCTTCGTTTTGAAAACCCGCTTGTTCAAGTTGTTCCCAAAGTAAAGGATGATTACTATCGATGTGAAGAATTTTAATTTGAGCTACATTCATGATATACAATTGAAGTATAAAAGTACAAGAAATTATGATTCAAAAAAAATGAGGTCAAAAGACCTCATTCATTGTTACATATTTAACCAAGATGTCGGGTTTAGCGTAGTGGTGTTTTGTAATACTAAAAACTTAATTACTGCTTTGCCTGATGCATCGGTATGAATTCTTCCAATATTCTGTTTAATACTCACTTTTTGACCTTTACTCACGCTTACTGAAGATAAATTTAGATAAACCGTAATAAAATCTCCATGCTGAATATAAACCGCTTTGTTATTTGCAGAAATTACTTGAACTTGTAATACTTCTCCAGCAAAAACAGCTCGAGCCGAAGCTCCTGCTTCCGTAGTAATTTCAATACCACTATTATGAACGGTTAAATTTTTATGGACGGGATGCGGTTGGTCGCCATAGCGTTGCGAAATATTTCCATTAACTACAGGCCAAGGCAGTCTTCCTTTATTTGCTTTAAAATTATCGGATGATACTTTCCCTTCGGCAGAAAGTACAAATTTCGTAGCTTCTTTAGTGCCTGCTTTTGGTGCTGTAGTTCCGGTTTTAGCAGCATTTCTTTTATTCGCCGCCGCAATTTCATCGGCAATAATTTTCTTAATTTGACGGTCTATTTGCTTGGCTTCTTTTTGTTTTTTGTCAATTTCTGCCGCAATTTGTTTTTTATCTTTTTGGATCGATTTTACAAGGCGTTCTTGCTCTTGCTTTTCTTTTTCCAACTCTTTTTTCTCTTTTTCCGTTTCAACTAAAACCTTTTCTTTTTCCTTTTTATTGGTTTGCAGGTTTTGTTCCGCTTGTTTTAATTTTTGCTGTTTGGTACGAATTTCTTCGCCTTGCATTTTTCTAAAATCGGCATATTGCTTCATGTACTGAATGCGTTTATAGGCTTGTAAAAAATCTTGCGAAGAAAGCACAAACATGACCCTACTTTGATCGTTTCTGCTTTTATAGGATTTCACAATCATTTTTTCATAATCTTCTTTCAACACCGTTAACTCTCTATTTAATTTATTCATTTCGAGTTGGGTCAAATAGATATTATCCGATAGTATTCGAGTTTGTTTTGCGGTAGTGCTCAATAATTTTTGGCGCAAAGCGATCAGTCCTTTCTGTTGATCAATTTGCTTTAAAACCGATTTCTCCTTTTTCTTTTCCGACTCTAATCGCGCTTTTTTTTCTGCAATTTCATTCAAAATTTGCTCTTTTTTTTGCTCTAATTTTTGTTGCTCAGAAGGTTGAGCAAACGCCATTGAGGTGATAAAAAAGAAAAGTAGTGTTTTTAAAAATTGGTTCATGCACTTTGGTTTTTTACAAAGGTAGTTTTGTTTTACTAAAATAAAAAATTAATCGATTTGAATTGCCTTGTAATCACTAGGAATTGCATAGGAATAATTTAAATCTTCATTAAAAGTGGTATTTTTATAAGCTATATCAATTGCAATTTTATCTTTTTGGGCGGCCTTAATGTTAATTTCATTGGGCAAAAACATACGTTCAACTTCTTTGTAAGAAGGGTATTGAATTTCTAAAACTCTATTTTGACTCGCTTGTGTTATGGTTTCTTTTTTTAGTAAAAAATTAGCCGCTTCAAAATAAAAATCTTTTGATATATCTGCCCTTGAGGCTTTAGATAGTTTGAATAGTTTCTCGTTAATTTCTGAAATCCATTTTCCTTTACTTAAATCATCGATGGCTTTTCCTAAAAACAGATTTTGCACTTTTGTAAAATCTAAATCGGTGCCAAGCCAATTACTTAGCATGGTAAAATCGCCTTCAAAATAAGTGTTATTTATTTTTTCATAATAGCTCACTTTAGTAGGCGTAATCAACGCCTTTGCAACTGGAAATCCGATCATTTTAATATTGATCCAAATGATTTCGTTTTTTTTAATTCGAATATCTGCATTAAGCGAATGCGATTGTTTATCATCTTCATATTTTGCATTTGCTTTGATGTTCAGTGTTTTAAAATCGGTTTCATTTGCATAATGTCCGTTAATTATTTTGGATACTTCTGTGGCATCACTTGCTGCAGCTGTGGCAACCATTTGTTTTGATTTACATCCGATTACTACTAACACAAAAAAGGCAGATACAATATATTTCATTACTTGATTTGCTTTAATTTAGAAGCATACAATTGCTTAGCTTTGAGATCATTTAAAAATTCGCAACTAATTACTAACTGTTCATAAAAATTAGCTTCGAGCTTTAGATCTTCTATTACAAAATCTAGGCCGTTCTCTAAATTCTCTTTAGCTTTTTTATAATTTTTCAATTGATTATACCCCAATCCTGCATAAAAGTAATAATTAGGTTGGGTAGGAAATAATTCAATGCATTCTGTTGCTTTAACAACTAAACGCTGATAATCTTGTTTTTGTTGCAGCACTTCTAAAAAATAATTGAGGCTTTCAATATCATCTGGACTTTTCTTGATGGCTATTTCAAAATAATAAATTGCCTTATCTAAATCGCTTTTTTTCCAAAAGAATTTTGCCACTTCTTTAGCAACTGCAATTTCAGAATCATTATCAAAATAAGGAATTGCAGCATCTACATCGGTAAAAAAAGTGGGGTTTTTAACTGCAAAAATTAAGAATTCATTAAACACACGATGTTTTATTTTTAAATCGATTTTACTATTCATCAATACCTTAAACATCGATTTTGACGCATTGATTCCGTCATTACTAGCCAGATAAAACTTAACTAAACTCACGTGAGCCCAATCTGAATTGGGAATTTCTTTTTCCAATACTCTAGCAACTTCAAATGCTTTTTCTTCTTGGTTAAAACTTAAATAGAGCGAAATTAAATCGATATAATTTTGTTCGAATTTTGGATGTTCTTTAATGCCTTTTTCTAATGTTTCCTTTTTGGGTGAGGCAAATTCTTTTGAGCTTTCCAATTTTAATTTATAAAATTCCATGGTCTTCGTCAAATGAGAACTTGCTTCCATTTCTTTTAATAAATAGAGTGCTTTTTCTTTTTGATTGGTATTCATGTATAAAGACACTAAATCTTCGCGCATATTTGGGTCAAATTCAATTAGTTTTTGCACCACTCCAATTGCTTTTTCATAATTTTTTGTTTGATAATAAACATCATACAAACCGTTCCAATACCAGCGCTGTTTGTTGTCGATTTCAACAGCGCTTTTAAAAGCTATTTCGGCAGCGACATAATCTTTTGCATCCAATTGATTTTTACCTAATTCATATAAAAAAGCAGGATTTTTAGGTTCTTTTTCTAAACATTTTTGAATAGCCACAATAGCTTTATCATAATTTTCAATACCCCGTTGTGCGAGCGCTTCAAAAAAATAATCTTCTGTTTTATTTTCTACTAACGCAATGTCTTCTGGATTTTGTTGTGCAAACAACTGATTCCCAAAACTAAAAAGCAGGAAAACAAAAAAAGCTATGTGTTTTTTATTTAGCATCTATTCTAACACCGAATAATCTCCGATACTAATACTCGTAAAATTACCATCAAAACTCGCGTGATTTCCAATCATTGCGTTGTCTAATTTGGCATTTTTAATATGTGAATGCGTTTGTACCAAACTATTTTTTATAGTAGAATCAATAACATGACAGCCTTTGCCTAAGGAGACATTTGGGCCCACCGTAGCGTTAATTAAAACCACATCTTCTCCAATGTAACAAGGCGGAATAATAGTCGAATTTTCTTGTTTTACACCATAATCAATCAAATGTTCGCCATCGTTGTGTAAAAACCCAAGCATTCTTGTATTGGTTTCAACCGTAACATCTTTATTCCCGCAATCCATCCATTCATCCACTTTACCAGGAACAAATTTCATGCCTTTTGCCATCATTTGTTTAATACCATCGTTAATTTGGTATTCGCCACCGTGAATAATGTTGTTGTCTAACACCGATTGTAATTCGTTTTTCAACACGGCAACATCTTTGAAATAGTAAATTCCAATAACGGCCAAATCAGAAACAAATTCTTTTGGTTTTTCCACCAATTCAATAATTTCACCAGCAGCATTTAAGTTTACCACGCCAAAAGCTTCGGGTTGATCTACTTGTTTTACCCAAATTACACTATCGGCCGAAGTATCCAAATCAAAATCGGCACGGATTAACGTATCAGCATAGGCAATAACCGCTGGACCGTCTAAAGAATCTTTGGCACACATAATGGCATGACCTGTTCCTAAAGCTTCATTTTGGTAATAGATAGTTCCTTTTGCGCCTAATTTTTGAGCAATTGCAATTAAATCGGCTTCGACTTTTGCACCGAAACTTTCGTGAATAATAAAGGCTACTTCATCAATTTTCTGATTTAAAACGCCAGCAATATCTTCAACTAATCTGTGAACAATTGGTTTTCCTGCCACTGGAATTAATGGTTTTGGAATGGTTAACGTGTGTGGGCGAAGACGAGAACCACGTCCTGCCATTGGTACTATTATTTTCATATAAGCCCCCTAACCCCCGAAGGGGGAATTCCTATTAGGGGTCAATAGGATTTTATTAATTAATTCAATTTATTTTAAACTATTACACCATTTTGTCAGTTCCCCCTTCGGGGGTTAGGGGGCTCTTTACTTCACCCCTGTACTACCAAAACCGCCTTCGCCTCTTGAGGTTTCAGATAATTCGGTTACTTCAAGCCATTCGGCGCGTTCGTGTTTGGCGATGATTAATTGAGCGATGCGTTCTCCGTTTTCAATTACGAAATCTTCATGGGATAAATTTACTAAAATCACACCAATTTCTCCTCGATAATCCGCATCAATTGTGCCTGGCGAATTTAAAACGGTGATTCCTTTTTTTGCTGCTAAACCACTTCTTGGTCGCACTTGCGCTTCAAAACCAATGGGTAATTCAATAAAAAGTCCGGTTTTTACAATGGTTCTTTCTAATGATTTTAAAGTAATGGGTTCTGAAATATTCGCACGTAAATCCATTCCTGCCGAAGCAATGGTTTCATAATTAGGTAGCGCGTGACTCGATTTGTTGATGATTTTAATTTGCATATTATTTTCTTCTGATGATCTTTAAAATAGTTTCTTTTTCGTTTCGGTAGACAAAGTAAGCAAAAAAGAATATTGAGGCAATACCAAATAGATACGTTTCGCGTAAAATAGGCACATAAAATGAAATTCCAGAAAGCACAATGGCTAATCCTAAATACGTGAAAATCGATTTTTTATCATAGGGAATTGGATATTTCTTTTGTCCCATATAATAGGAAATAAACATCATGGTTCCATAAGCTAAAATAGTGGCAATTGCCGAACCCATGTAACTAATTATTGGAATTAAAAGTACGTTTAACGCTAAGGTAACTATTGCTCCTACGATTGAAATATAAGCTCCAATCTTCGTTTTATCGATTAGTTTGTACCATACGGATAAATTGGTGTAAATGCCTAAGAAGAAATTAGCTAAAACAATTAAAGGTACAATCTCCATTGCAGTCCAATAGCTTTCTTTGGGCACTAAAAATAATTTTAATACATCGGCAAAAACAATGACTCCTAAGCAAATGAATGATCCAAAAATGACAAAATATTTCGTAATTGTAGCATAGGTTTGTGGCGCGTTTTCATTACTAGCATGACTAAAGAAAAAGGGTTCGATTCCTAAGGTATAGGCTGTTCTGAACAACACCATAAACATCCCAATTTTATAACAAGCAGAATAGGCTCCAATATCGGCCATATCCACATGCATCCAATCCAAAAGAATTTTGTCGAAATGCTCGTTAATGGCAAAGGCAATTCCGGCAATTAATATCGGCAAACCATAGTGCATCATTTTTTTCCAAAGCGCCATATCAAATTGCCATTTTATTTTGAAATAATCGGGCAAAACGAATAACAAGGTAACTAAACTTGCTATTAAATTTGAAACAAAAATATAACCTATTTGAAAGTCTTCATAATAGATGGATTGTAGGAATACATTATTTGAATTGGCCGCTAATTTTGGTAAAAATGCCAAGAAAAAAATGTTCAGTGATAAATTTATTACAACATTTGAAATCTTAATTACGGCATATTTTATAGGACGGCTTTCGGCTCTAATTTTAGAAAACGGAATAATCGCTAACGCATCAAGTGCCAAAATCCAAATGGTGAAAACGATGTATTCTACCTTAAATTCAGACCAAAACGCCAAGTCTTTTCTGAAAAGTAATAATAAAGCAAAAAATATAATCGTGGACCAAAACATAGAAATGGTCGCCGTTGAAATGACTTTATGTTTATTGGATTCTGAATTATAAAAACGGAAAAAAGCTGTTTCCATTCCGTAAGATAAAACCACATTAAAAAAGACTAAATAGGAAAAAATGACAGATACTTCTCCATATTCTTTATTAGGCAAATAATCTGTATACAATCTTACTAAGAGAAAACTTAGCATTCTTGGCAAAACTGTTGCTAAGCCATAAATTAGGGTTTGTTTAAAAAGACTTTTACCTGAACTCAAACTATTCGTTTTTTAGAATAACAAATGTAATTAAAACTTTGGTTTTGCCGAAGGATATTCGAGCATTGGTTTTTCGGTAACCTCTTTAATTTTAACATTAAACTCTTTGGCTTTTTCTAAAAATAGTAAAATAGCTTCGTTTTGACCTAATGTTAACGCATTTTTAGGGCTGGTGTAAATTTGGGAATCGTCAGCATCAAATTTTTGCTGATTGCCTTCGGTTTTTATTCTTGCGATAAAATGCAGGTCATCCAATTTCTCAAAAGGAACTTCATATCCTCTGAAAATTACTTTTTTTAATTCGACTTCTTTGCTTAAAGGTGTTTTTAAATCCACGTAAAAATTGATGCCGCTTCCGCCACCACGCACGCCTGCCACCCAAGTTTCATAGGAAGTTTGTAGGGTTTCTTGAATAGCTTTTTTCTGACTTGAACAGCTTGCTATCGTTATCGAAAATAGTAGTAAAAGTAATTGCTTCATGTTTTTTTAATTTAAAAATTTGATGAAATGAAATCCTTTCGGCACAAAACCATGATTCATATAAAACTTGTGTGCGCCAAAATTTGTAGAAAAAGCATCTAAAACAATCATCTTACAATCTTCATCAATGGCTTTCTGATTCAAATAATTGGTCATGATGCTTCCAATGCCTTTCGAACGAAAATCTTCATGCACCACCACATTATCCAATTCTAAATATTTTCCACTCCATAACTTAGTACCTATCCAAAACCCTGCCAAAGCTATCGTAATTCCGTTTTCTACGACAATTAACTGTTTATAATTATTCGGAAGCATGGCGCTCAATAAATCTTGGTACTTTTCGGTCGAATAATCGGGGTAGAGTTGTTGAATGAGGGAAAATTGCTCCATCATTTCATCAATTGTAGTCAATTCAATTAACTGTTGCATTTTATTTTTCTAATAAATTTTCGTTGAATAAGTCTAAAATTCTTCGGTATTCGTCTACCCAAGAATAGGTTCTTTTAAATCCGTGAGCTTCTACTGGAAAAACGGCTAAATCCCAATCTTTTTTCCCTAGTTCAATGAAGCGTTGCGTTAATCTTACAATGTCTTGGAATTGCACGTTATCGTCTACCATTCCGTGGAGCATTACTAACTTGTCTTGTAAATTATCCGCAAAATAAATCGGCGAACTCTTTTTGTAAGCATCTGGATCGGTTTCTGGGAAATTCAAAATGTTTGACGTATACCCATGATTGTAATGCGCCCAATCGGTTACCGAACGCAAGGCGGCTCCTGCTTTGAATTCGCCTGGTTTGGTCAACAATGCCATCAAGGTGATGAATCCACCATACGATCCGCCATAGATTCCCACGCGGTTGGCATCAATGCCTAAATTTTGCACCAAATAATTCTTTCCATCCAATTGATCCGATAGATCTTTTCCGCCCATGTGACGGTAAATTCCGGTTCTAAAATCGCGACCATAACCATCACTCGCTCTATAATCGATATCTAAAACGGTGTAACCCAAATCGGTTAACAAATTATGAAACATGTATTCTCTTTGGTAGGTGCTCCAATAATTGTGTGCGTTTTGCAAATATCCTGCGCCGTGCACAAAAATAACGGCGGCTTTGTTCTTATTTTCTACTTTTGGTTGGTACAAACGGGCATAAACTGTCGTTCCGTCTTCGGCTTTAAACGTAATTACTTCTGGTGTTTTCCAATTGTATTTTTTGAAATCAGCGGTTGTCGAAAACGTAATTTGTTTCAATTCGGCATTTGGTTTATTCGCACCCACATACAATTCCCACGGTTTGTTTTTATACGAATAGCGCACCAAAAGCGTTTTTTCATCGGGAGATAATTCCACTTCATAATTGCCATCTTTCGTTACAATTCCAGTCATTTTTTTGGAAGCGATGTCCAATTTATAAAAACTTCTGTTGCCGGGATGCGTGGTGGTAGTGGTGATGTAAAATGATTTTTTATCGTTGGATAATGTTACTTCGCGAACTTCCCAATTGCCTTTTGTTAACGCTTCTTTTTGCTTGGTTTTCAAATTATACGTGTACAAATGTGAAAAACCTGTTGCTTCCGATTGAAAATAAAAAGTCGCATTATCAATGAAACCCAATGCTCCGCCACTAAAACTATAGCCCGGAATTCCTGGCCCGCCAATCCAAGCATCGTCGTGTTGGTGCTCTAATTCGGTGATGGTTCCTGAAGCTAATTCCAATTGCACGATCCAGCGGTGTTTGTTGTCTTGACTTCTGATTTCTAACACCGCATTTTTTCCGTCTTGGCTGTACACCGGACTCATCATGACAATTGCGGTTTCATAATCCGATTTGTCTTTTAGATTTTCGTAGTCTTGATAATATTTTGGTGCGTCTTTGATTCCGGTTAAAT
>CAISYO010000122.1 GCA_903889745.1 uncultured Bacteroidota bacterium
GCTTTTATAATGATACTTTAATATTGCATACAAATTTTAATAAACTTGATAATGGATGGGATAGTATCTTAGTAAGCGGCTACAATACTGGTAATTTGAAGGCAGCATTAGATTCGTTAGAACCCAAATTTTACAATTACAAAATACTAAAAAAAGAATTAGCAAACATTTTGAATGATGAATCATTATTTCAAATAGATTCTGTTCCATTTGTATCAGAAAAAGACTCGTTAAAAAAAGTACAATTAATAAAATCAAGTTTAATGAAGCAGGGCTTTTATGATACCACCTCAACTGCAAAAGACAGTATTAAATTAGCTAAAGCTATAAATAAACTACAAAAAAAATGGTTTATACAGCCAGATGGAAAAATTGGAAAATATACCAAGCAAGCTTTTTCATATAACAGAGAAAAAATTATCAAACAAATCTGCATGTCGATGGAACGTTGGCGTTGGGAAAATAAATTTCCAGATAAATATGCGTTCATTAATATTCCGGCATTTTGGTTAACTGTTTTTGAAAAAGATACCGTTGTCATGCAATCTGCTATTGTTTGTGGTACAACAGAAAATCAAACTCCCATTTTAAAAAGTAAAATTGATCACATGCTAATTTATCCTTATTGGAATGTACCAGTAAGTATTGCCACTAAAGAAATTTTGCCAGCAGTACAACGAGATACTTCCTACATAAGAAGAAAAAACTTTGAAGTATTAGGTGCAAAAGATGCTGTTTTAGATTATAAAAAAATACCATGGAAAAAATACTCAAAAGATTATTTACCAGTTCGGTTTAGACAACGTATTGGAGAAGAAAATAGCTTAGGGGTTGTTAAATTTAATTTCAATAATCCATATGGAGTCTATTTACATGATACAAATTCGAAACGCTATTTTAAAACAAGTAATCGTTCTCAAAGTCACGGTTGTATTCGTTTAGAAAACTTCATTGACTTTGCTGATTTTTTAATAAGAGACGATAGTGTGCATTATACACATGATAGTTTACAGCTATATTTTACAAAACACGAACAACGAAAAATAAGATTAATAAAGCCATTGCCAATTTACACTCGCTATTATACAAGTCACGCTGATAGTACTGGACTAAAACTATATATTGATGTGTATAAAAAAGACGAGGAAATGATGAAGTTGATTTATAAATAGAACCGATGAAAGATTTATGATATTCAATTAAAATAATCTTATGTCTTAAATCCTTTAATCAATTACTGAACTACTCCTTCTTTAAATCCAACGGCGCTCATGCTAAACCATCCAACAACCTTCACTTTATCAGTAGTTGTATTGGTAATATTTGTTTTAATATTTTCGGGACTCGTAGCAAATAAACCCGAATTTGTAGTTTGCGCTTGAACTTGAGCCAAAAAATTATATGTTTCAAAATCAATGGAGTGAATTTCAACGCGACATACGTCAAATTTCTGAAATAATTCACCAAAAGGTGTAATACCTTCGGCAATTGGCGGAATAAATGGAAATCCATCTGCACCTGTGCCGAAAGTACCGTCTATACAAATATTTATATCAGCACCCTTATTAAAAAATACGCCATTTCTGAATGATTTAATCCAGTA
>CAISYO010000123.1 GCA_903889745.1 uncultured Bacteroidota bacterium
AACCCAGATCCGTCATTAGAGTTCGTGATGAAAGCCTAAATGGCAAAGAAAATAAGTGCTCACGGAGTTTTTTGGGGGGAAGAAATAGTTACCCCTATTTCAAAACCAAAAAAACGAGTAAGTGCTTAGTTTCATAGCAATTTAGGCTTGGAATAGAATTTCTAATGACGGATCTGGGTTTAAGCTATGCCTGATGATTTTGAACAGCTTAGTGTCTGCTATGATTAGATGCTGCCCTTTTTTCTTTTTTGTATTTCGTCAAATGTTTTTTCATAGTCTTTAAATTCTGTCCCTAAAAGCCGGTCCCAAATTCGGAAATGCACACCATAATTCCCATTAAATTTACTATGATGCATATTGTGATGTGTGCTTGAAGTCATTAATTTGCCAAAACTTTTATTCCACCAACTCGGAAAAAATTCATAGCCAAGGTGAGATTTTAGATTGTCTATAAATCCCCAAATTTGTAATATTGCAAGTGCAGGAACATACATTGGGAAAACCATGCTTACCGGCAAAATCCAAAAGGTGAGTAACAGCGCTTCAGCCCAATGAAACGAAAGGGATGTAAACGGATTAACATCTACACTGTTGTGGTGAACTTTATGTATGTATTTAAAAATTCTTGGGTGATGCAAAAGTCGGTGTGTCCAATAAAACCAGGTATCGTCCAATATTAAAAAAAAGAAAAATCCGCCAAAGGCGAAAAATATTGGGTATTCATTGATGTCGGTATATATTTTTGTGTAGCCTGCCGATTTGAAAAAGTAAATGAGCATGACAAAAAAAGTACTAACTGTCAAAGTAAAAAGGCTATTTATTATTTCTGACTTTATTTGTTTGGCATCAACCCTTTCTTTCAACTGTATTCGCCAGTTTTGAAGTCGTTTTTTAAAGAGCTTCCAGACCAAAAAATAGACTAATGCAATAATACCATAGTTCATTAAAAATTGTCCTAATGCAACTGGTATTTGTTTTAAGATTTCCTGTAGTACTTCCATTTTTGATAGTTGTTAAATGAAATGCAAAGGTCTAAAAACAATTTTTTATTCTACTTCACAAATGTTACTTAATGACTTGTTTTCTAATTCTGCTTAAACTTTGTGGTTTTATGCCTAAGTAAGAAGCTATATATTGAAGTGGAATATTTTGAATAAAATGCGGTTGTTGGTCTATTATTTTCTGGTAGCGTTGTTCGGCATTTAGCAATGCTAAGTCATTGGCTCTTAAAGTTGCTGACGATATAGATTTTTCAAACATTACTAGAAAAAAGTTTTTAAAAATTTCACTTATTCCTACAAGTAGTTTGGCATCAGTATAAGAAATTTTCAATAGTTCGCAATCTGTTATACATTCTACATTTTCAATGGCTTTTGTTTGATTGATTAACGATGAAAATGAGGCAATGAAACCTGATTTAGCACATAAAAATGTTGTTTGTTCTTCTCCACGCTCATCATAATAAAACAGTCGCATAAAGCCTGAATTTATAAAATACAGGTAATTAGGTGTTTTTTCCTGTTCTTCCAAAACAGAATTTCTTGTTGCAGAAAAAGGGGTAAAATATTTTTGTATATTTTCTAAATCTTCATTTTTTAGATTCCCTGCCTTCGAAATCTCTGCCGATAATTTGTCATATATATTGTTTGTCATAATGTTTAGATTGTCCTAAATGAATCAAGTTTGAAAGGCGTTATTATTGTTC
>CAISYO010000124.1 GCA_903889745.1 uncultured Bacteroidota bacterium
AATAAATAATTAATATGACAGGAAAAGTAAATGCAACAATTAACCTTAAAGATGAAGGTAAAAAGTACATTGTAGAATTGTATGATGTAGACGTGATAAGTGATGATCTTTTGAAATCTGCTGAAATTGATAAATCAGGACTAATTGAATTTATTTTCGGCTTAGGCGAAACCGGAGAATTTAACCCTGAATTACAATTACGAATATTTACAGAAAATAGAAAGGAGATTTTTAGAACTGCGATAGATAATTCACTATCGAGCTTAAATGTAGATGAAAATACTGGTCGGGTAGAAAAAACAACCATTGACTTTGGAGTAATTACTATGTAAATAATTTATGAAAGATCAATCGCCATTAGCTCGTTATCACGAGCGTTATATAAAAATAAAAGAAGAGTTGAAGATTAATTCCAATTTAGACAATCTTCTGAATCTGATCGAAACTAATCCCGCCGGATTAAACAACTATTTTATGGCTGCCATGGGAATGAGCACATTAATAGTAAGGCTCGGAGCTGTTATTCAGTTATGCCGTAAACTTCATGATGGCAATACCGAAAACGATGCTTTGTTTATGAAACAAGTAATAGATAATTTGCGCGAAACATTACCAAGCGATACCAATTGGAGAGAGTTGTGGGAAGCTTCGATGAAAAGTGGTAGCGAATGGGAAAAGCCGAGCATTCAACCAAAGAATGGAGATTCGTTACTAAGGCGTTTTGTAACATTTAGAAATAAATTTGCGCATCAAAGTATCAAAATTATTCCTGCTGATATTAATCAACTGTCTAAATCAATTAGCATGTTTGATGAAATGGTAGAGTTAATAATCCTTTTTAAAGATTCAAGCATTGAAGAGAGGGAAGGCAAATACTGTTTTATACAAGGAAATGAAATACTTCAATTACATCCATTTATTCAAAAAGGTGAAAATGATGGATTACCCTATTTATTTCAGGGCATGGATAAAAAAGAACAAAAGGCTAAACTTATCAATACGCATTTAGGCAATGAAACAAGCCAAGCAAGCGCATTACATCTAGAGCCTTTATTTGACCCTTTAAGACAAGCTATACGTGGCGGTGCTGGTCAAGTATTTGACCATAGTGAACGATTAGCTTATTACAGAGAATGTTTTGTTGGAAGAGAACGCGAACGAAATTTAATACTTGAATGGTGTAAAACACAGGACGAGCAAAATATATTGCCAGTATATTCAAATGCAGGTATGGGCAAAGGTGCTTTAATAGCTGATGTTATATACGAATTACAAAAAGAGAAAATACCGGTTTTATTTCATTTTTGCGGTGCAGGTATTCAAAATAGCTTGCATGCAACATTGTATCACTTTATTTTGCAAGGAAAAAAGAATCAATGGTGGAAAACGGAAGATGAAGAAATTATTAAAAAATTAGATCGACTACCAAGTAAATATATTGACCTTATTCACTTTTTTCAAAAATTAGTCTCGGAAAACTTTAAGAGTTCCAGAAGCAATACTTCTGGCAATATGGTAATTTTAATTGATGGCTTGGATGAAGCTGCTGTTGCAAATTCAACTTTACATATTTTGGATTGGTTTTATACTTACAACGAAAAAGAAGAAGCAGAAAATGATTGGCGAAGCCCGTCTAACATTCGCTGGATTTTCACCTATCGTAAAACTGAGGGACAAAAAGGATATCAGTTCCCTTTGGAAAAAGAAGGTGCAAAAATAGAAGAGTTACAACCTTTATTAGGACTAAGTGAGTCGGCTGTTGATGCTGCTCTTAGCAAATTTATAGTTTCTGAAGACTTTAAAAAGGAAGTACTAAAAAAAGGCGCTATTGTTTAATTAATTTTCCATAAAAATCATTCTCTTTAAAATAAATTAACCAAAATTCTATGGAAAATACATTATTTTGCCTTTTTCTTTGTTGCATCAATAAAGAACTAATGTTGCATTATACACCTGTTAAAAATTTTATGAAGGCTTACCCAAAAGTTGAATATGAATTCATTCACGCTTCAGTAAAACATTTTGTAGAAAATGAAAAAGATTTTGTTGAAAAATACAAAATACTTCTTTCTAATATCAACAAAGAAGAAATTATAGAGCTAAAAGAAGAGCTCCGCATCATTGTAAAATCATTTGCTAAAGAGGTTGATCTTCCTGGAGAAAGAAGATTAATGGAATTTAAAATGGAACAACTATTTTTGAAATAATTTAATGATTGTTATTTAAAAAATGAACTAATTTATAAGTTTAAATAATTAAAATATAATCCATTAAATAACAGATTATTAAAATCCAACTTTAAAAGTGGCAAAACTATCAAATACAATTTTAAAAGATATTAAAAAATTATGATTAATCTAGAAAAAAAGGAGCTAATTAATTTATCAAAATTAATACCAATTGTCAATCATGTAAATGTTGGTTTTTGCTTGGATTCTATAAATATAAATTACCAATCCGCCGATATCGATGCAAGTGTTTTTATGTTGGGAGAAAATGGAAAAATCCCCTCAGACGATTATTTTGTTTTTTATAATAACCTAATTAGTAGTGATGAATCAATTCATCATTTTGGTGATGATATATCCGTTTTTAGGAATGGAGATGACGAAGTAATTAATATCTCGCTTTCAAAAGTAAACACTGATGTATTGCAAATTATATTTGTATTAACCATTAATAATAGTGATGAAGGTTTCCATTTTGGAAATGTTGAAAATGTGCACGTTCGAGTTTATGATTTAGCAAATAATACTACTATTTGTCAATACAAATTGACAGAAAGTTTTGCTGGATGCGATGCTTTAATTATTAGTAGGTTTTTCAGAAATGGTTCAGAATGGCAATTTGAACCAATAGGAGATGCTTTTGCTGGAGGTCTAAGTGCAATGGTAGAAAGATATATATAAATCAGGAAAACTAATATTTAACCTCAAAACTACTATTTAAGGAAGAAAAACTGTAACTGGTCATTTAAAGTCATATAATAACATTCGCTAAAGTATGGCTTTATATGTGATTCATCAACCAACTCAAAATAAAACTTATTTGAAGAGTGAAACCCATCTACATATTCAAATTTAAGAGCATCACAACTTAATTCTTTTTCAAAATCAGATCTATCAATTTCAATTATACCTGACTCTAATTCTATTTTAAAGATTTGCTTTTCCACAAATTTAAAAAACCAATCATGAGTGTTACTTGAATATGGCAAATTAGGCTTGAAATACAATTCTAAATTATTAGAAACAGAATGATAACTACTTAAATAATTTTCATGCAAAATAGTATTAAAACGCCCGTTTTTATCTAACAAATGTTCATCAATTTTATAAATATCAAAGGTTCTATATTTTAATAATCTATTGAAATATTTAATAATATAAAACTGAAGTTTTTCATCAGAAATATTTACTTCATTCATTTTCCGCTCACAATAATTCATGAATGCATCACTAAACTTAGAAGTCAGAACATTTATTTGAGCTGGAAAGCCCTCCTGTGCAAATTCAGGTCTAAAATAAAAAACATCTGTACCATCTTTATTACAAACGGTGTAATAATTACCACAATTATTTAATGTATATTCATTTTCTAGCTTAAATTTCATATTTAAAGTTGTTAAGTAATTTTTTTAAAAAAACAATCTGTTAGATTTGAATTACACAATCTCTGTCGACAGCCCTTTTTCTGAAAGAACCGAAGCTATCGGCAATAGTTTTTCATAAGTCCCAGTTTTTACAGAACATTTCCCATTGTGATGAATTATAAATGCACACTGCTGCGCCTGAAGCGAATCGTGATTGCAGTATTTGACCAAGCATTCAATAACATGCTTAAAAGTATTATAGTCGTCATTAAAAACAACAATTTCATTTTGTTTTAATACATCCTCTTTTACAAGGTTCTTTGTTTTATTTTTCTCAATTGTATCCATTATAATTAATTACGAAATTAATCTTAA
>CAISYO010000125.1 GCA_903889745.1 uncultured Bacteroidota bacterium
ATAATCAAGTTGTTCGAGTATTGCCAAGAGTATTAGGTAAAAATTTACCAACCGTGCTTACGAAATTTGGAAAAATAAATTTGGCTGGAGCAATCGAATTAACTCAAAAATACATTAATGCAGACGTTTATTTACTTTCAAAGTTAGGAGAGCTTGAAAGTGATTTCTCTATGCAAAATATCGATAAGATTGATAATGCAAAATATCAAGGTACTATACAACTTGCAAATTTTGATTTGGGAACTCTTTTTAATGAGAAAAATATTGGTAGAGCTACGCTTAATTTGGATATTGATGGAAGTGGCTTTACACAAAAGCTATTAAATACTAAGCTTAAAGGAACAATAGATAAATTCTACTTCAATGGTTATAATTATCAATCGATAACTGTTGATGGTAGTATGAAAATGCCTTATTATAAAGGTTATTTCAACAGTAATGATCCTAATTTAAAAATGGATTTTGATGGTGTTGTAGACTTAAGTAAAAGAGCTAATAATTATGATTTTAAAGCGCAAATTGATTATGCGGATTTATATTTATTAAATTTTTATAAGAAAGATTCTACCTCTGTTTTTAGAGGTAAAATAGATTTTAAAGCATCTGGAGGATCAATAGATGATTTAACTGGAGCCTTAAAAATTCAGGATATTTCTTATCAAAATAGTAAAAACTCCTATTATTTTGAAGATTTTGATATCATTTCTTCCTTTGATCAGGATAAGGTTAGAACAATCACAATGAACTCTCCGGATATTATGAGTGGCCAAATTATTGGAAAATATAAGGTAAAAGAAGTTCAAAAAATAGTTGAGAATGCATTAGGAAGTTTGTATGCTAATTATTCGCCCAATATATTAGCAAAAAATCAATATCTATACTTTGATTTCAAACTGTATGATAAAATTGTTGAAGTTTTTATTCCGGATGTTTCTATTTCTGAAAATACCAGCTTTAAAGGACAAATTAACGCTGATGCAGGAAAATTTGAATTAGATTTTATTTCTCCCACAATTATTGCTTACGAGAATCAAATTAAAAATATCAAAATTGATATTGATAATAAAAATCCAATTTATAACACGTTTATTTCGGTTGATACCATTAAAAATAAAAATTATAAAATTGCCGATTTCAACTTAATTAACGTTACTCATAATGACACGTTGTTTGTTCGTTCCGAATTTAAAGGAGGTACTCAAAATCAAGATAAATTCGATATAAATTTATATCACACCATCAATCAAGATAAGCAATCGGTGGTTGGTTTCAAGAAGTCGGAAATTAAATTCAAGGATTACACTTGGTTTATCAATGAAAATGAAACAAATGATAATAAAATCATTTTCGATAAATTTTTAAAGAATTTTGATTTTCAAAAAATAAGTCTTTCGCACAATGATCAAAAATTAGATTTTTTTGGAACAATGCGCGATTCTACTTATAAAGACTTTCAACTTACCTTTAATGATGTTGATTTAAAGAAAGTTACGCCAGATGTTGACAGTCTTTCTTTTGGCGGAAAAATAAATGTAAATATAAAATATAAACAAGATAAAAATAGTTATGATCCTCAATCTAATATTACTATTGATAGTCTTCAAATAAATAAAATTTTGCTTGGTGATTTAGATTTTGCTATTGAGGGGAATAATTCATTTAATCAGTTTAAAGTAACTTCTTCCATTTCAAAAGAAGGTGATGATCGTTTTTTCTTGAACGGAAACATAAATTTTGTTGGAGAACAATCCAGTTTAGAATTGGATGCCGGATTTAAAGCATTTGATTTAGCGCCATTCGGACCTTTATTAGGTAATGTATTATCTGATGTACGTGGATCAGCAACAGGAAGAGCAACTATAGCTGGGGCATTAACAAAGCCTGAAATTGATGGTCGTTTGTATTTAAATGATGCAGGAATGCAAGTTCCCTATCTAAACGTTGATTATGCTTTTGAAAAAAATGCAATTCTCGACATCACAGAGCATCAATTTAGTTTACGAAAAATTGAAGTTACCGATACCAAATACAAAACTAAAGGGGTGTTAGATGGAACGATTCGCCATGAAGCATTAGACGATTGGCAATTAGATTTGCATTTAAATTCAAATAATATCTTAGCATTAGATACACCTGATTCGGAAGGAGCCTATTATTACGGAACAGCTTTTATGAATGGATCTGCAAGTATAACAGGTGCGGTTAATGCTTTAAATATTGAAGTAAAGGGTAAGTCTGAAAAGGGAACTACTATTAAAATTCCTGTCAATGATGACGAGGAACTAGGCGATAACTCATTTATTAAGTTTATGACTAAAGAAGAGTTTCAAAAAATTCAAACTGGAAAAGTAATTGAAAAAAATAAATATCAAGGATTAGAATTGGCTCTTCGATTTGATATTGACCAAAATGCAGAAATTGAAATTATTTTAAACAGGGAATCGGGTCATACCATGAAAGGGATAGGAGTAGGTTCTATGTTTATGGAAATTAATACCTTAGGTAAGTTTCAAATGAATGGCGATTTTATTGTACAAGAAGGGCAGTACAATTTTAAATACGGAGGCTTAATTGATAAAAAATTTAAGGTTGAAAAAGGAGGAACCATACGATGGGATGGAGAGCCAATGAATGCAGTTTTAGATCTAGAAGCAACTTATAAGACTACTGCAAATCCTGCTGTTTTACTAGAAAGCGCTTCCTTTAATAGAAAAGTTGATACGAATGTTTCTATTTTACTAAATGGAAATTTAAGTAATCCACAACCCGATTTTAATATTAATTTTCCTACGGTGAGTTCGGTCTTAAAAAGCGAAATTGAATATAAATTACAAGATAAAGATACTAGACAAACACAAGCTTTTGCATTACTTTCAACCGGTTCATTTGTAACAGCCGAAACAGCAGGAAATGCCGCTTACGGACCTCTTTTTGAGCGTGCAAGCTCACTAATTAATGGTTTGTTTGTCGATGAAGATAGTAAATTACAATTAGGATTTGATTATTCGCAAGGAAATAGATTAACCGAGATTTCTGATAGAGTTGGTGTTACTGTAAGCACACGAATTAATGATAGAATTTCAATTAATGGGAAAGTTGGGGTGCCAGTTGGAGGAGTAAGTGAATCAGTGATTGTAGGTAATGTTGAAATTCAAATGCAATTAAATGAAGATGGTACGCTTACCGCTCATGTATTCAATAGAGAAAATAACATTAATTATATAGGAGAAGGAATCGGTTATACGCAAGGATTAGGACTAACTTACAATGTTGAGTTTAATACTTTTAAAGAGATGATTCGTAAAATATTTACTAAAAAGAATTTGGCCAAAAAAGCCAGTAATTCAAGTAATGATATTCCAGATTCTGATGATATCCCAACGGAATTTTTAGACTACATAAACGATCGAAAAGATAAAAAATCAGAAGGTGCTAAAGAAGTGATTAATAAAATTCCAGAAATAGAATAATTCTTCAATTTTTAGCATAAACAATAAAAAGTTATTAACGAAAACGTTTGAATTTGCCACTAAAATTAAATAGTTAGCAAAATAACCTTGTTATATAAATTCCTTTATTAATTTTACATAAACAAACAATAAGTAATGACTTCAAAGATTAGAAAAATAGGCGTTTTAACTTCAGGTGGCGATTCGCCAGGTATGAATGCAGCTATCAGAGCTGTAGTTCGTGCTTGCGCTTATTACAATATTGAGTGTGTTGGAATATACCGAGGTTATCAAGGTATGATTGAAGGCGATTTTAAACCTATGGGACCTCGTGATGTAAAAAACATCATTAATAAAGGTGGAACTATATTAAAAACAGCACGTTCAAAAGACTTTATGACTCCTGAAGGACGAAAAATTGCTCACGATAATTTAAAGGCGAGTGGAATAGATTCATTAGTTGTTATTGGTGGTGATGGTTCGTTTACAGGTGCAGAAATTTTTAATGAAGAATTTGGTTTTTCTGTAATTGGAATTCCAGGTACTATAGATAATGATATTTTTGGAACCAGTCATACTTTAGGATATGATACGGCTTTGAATACCGTTGTGGAAGCAATTGATAAAATTAGAGATACAG
>CAISYO010000126.1 GCA_903889745.1 uncultured Bacteroidota bacterium
CACGAAAATTACAAAAGAAAATTGCCAAAAACGAATTTGGTTTTGACGATTTCTTAGCACAAATCCAGCAAATCAAAAAGATGGGAAACATGAAAGATTTGATGGGAATGATTCCAGGAGCTGGTAAAGCGTTGAAAGACGTTGAAATTCAAGACGATGCATTCAAACATATTGAGGCAATTATTCATTCTATGACGCCTGCCGAACGCAGTAAACCTTCTTTGATTGATGTAAAACGTAAGACAAGAATTGCAAAAGGTTCGGGCAGAAAAATTGAAGAAGTTAACCAATTGATGAAACAGTTTGAGCAAATGAGCAAAATGATGAAAATGATGCAAGGCAGTGGCGGAAAAAATTTGATGAAGACTATGGCTGGAATGAAAGGTGGAATGCCTTCAATGCCTGGAATGAAATAAATAAGTCGAAAGTCTTAAAACTTTAAAATAATCACAATGCAATTATTAGACGGAAAAAAAATATCGGAAGATATTAAAAATGAAATTGCTGCTGAAGTAGCTCAAATGAAAGCCAAAGGCGAAAAAGTGCCTCATTTAGCCGCAATTATCGTGGGAAATGATGGCGCAAGTTTAACCTATGTGGGAAGCAAAGTGAAATCGTGCGAGCGCGTAGGATTTGAATCGACGCTTATTAAATTACCCAGTACTACCACTGAAATTGAGTTGCTGAAAAAAATCAAAGAGCTGAATGAAAATGATGACATTGACGGATTCATAGTTCAGTTGCCTTTGCCAAAACAAATTGATACCCAAAAAATAATCGAAGCTATTGATCCAAGTAAAGATGTAGACGGATTCCATCCTGAAAATTTTGGAAAAATGGCGTTAGATATGTCTACTTTTATTCCAGCAACTCCATTTGGAATTTTAGAATTATTAGAGCGATACAATGTACCAACCGATGGAAAACACACTGTAGTTATTGGAAGAAGTCATATTGTAGGTCGACCAATGGGAATTTTAATGGGAAGAAAAGGATTTCCTGGAAATTCAACGGTAACAGTAACACATAGTCATTCAAAAAACATTAACCAAATTACCTCACAAGCAGATATTATTATTTCAGCTTTAGGTGTTCCTAATTTCTTGAAAGCAGAAATGGTTAAAGATGATGTAGTAGTTATCGACGTAGGAATTACTCGCGTTGAAGATGAAACTACAGAAAAAGGATACCGAATTGTGGGTGATGTTGATTTTGAAAGCGTTTCCAAAAAAGCATCGTTCATCACGCCAGTTCCCGGAGGAGTAGGACCCATGACGATTGCAATGTTGTTGAAAAATACTCTTTTAGCAAGAGAACAAAGAAAGCTATAACATTAAAAAAGACCTGTTTTTCAGGTCTTTTTTATTATTTACTTCTTCTGATAATCCGAAGTGAAGAATAATTCTACCGTTGGATATTTCTGTTGCGTCATTTGAATTGAAAAATCACTATCGGCTAAGAAAACCAATTGACCATATTTATCATGACCTAAGAATTTTTGTTTTACCCGTTTAAATTCGGCAAATTCTACATTTTTAGGATCTTGCGGTTTTACCCAGCACGCTTTAAACGCAGGGAAGTTTTCATAGGTACATTTTGCGCCATATTCATGCTCTAATCGGTATTGAATAACTTCATATTGTAAAGCGCCCACCGTACCAATTACTTTTCTACCATTCATTTCTAAGGTGAATAACTGAGCTACACCTTCGTCCATTAATTGATCTACTCCTTTTTCTAATTGTTTCGCTTTTAATGGGTCGGCATTATTAATGTACCTAAAATGTTCGGGAGAAAAACTCGGAATTCCTTGAAAATTCATTTTTTCACCTTCGGTTAAGGTATCTCCAATTTTAAAATTTCCTGTATCGTGTAAACCTACAATATCTCCTGGATAAGAAATATCTACAATCTCTTTTCTTTCTGCAAAAAAAGCATTTGGGCTAGAGAATTTCATATTTTTTCCTTGTCGCACATGCAAATAAGGTTTATTTTTTTCAAATGTTCCCGAAACAATTTTCACGAAAGCTAAACGATCTCTGTGTTTTGGATCCATGTTGGCATGAATTTTAAAAACAAAACCACTTAATTTTTCTTCTTCGGGTTTTACTAATCGGGTATCGGATTCTTTTGGTCGTGGAGTTGGCGCTATTTCAATGAAACAATCAAGAAGTTCTCGTACTCCAAAATTATTTAATGCCGATCCAAAAAATACAGGTTGTAAATCACCAGTTAAATATTCATCAATTGAAAAAGCAGGATATACTTCTTCAATTAATTCTAGTTCTTCACGCAATTTATTTGCTGGTTTTTCACCAATTATTTTTTCGAGTTCAGGATTGTTGATGTCATTGAAAGCAATGGTTTCTTCAATATTTTTGCGACTATCTCCTTCAAATAAATTGATGTTCTTCTCCCAAATGTTGTAGATTCCTTTAAAATCATATCCCATTCCAATAGGGAAACTTAACGGAGTTACTCGAAGTTTTAATTTTTGCTCCACTTCGTCCATTAAATCAAAAGCATCTTTCCCTTCACGGTCTAATTTGTTAATGAAAACAAACATTGGGATGTTTCTCATTCTACAAACTTCAACTAATTTTTCGGTTTGTTCCTCAACTCCTTTCGCAACGTCGATAACTACAATTACACTATCAACAGCAGTTAAAGTTCTAAAGGTATCTTCGGCAAAATCTTTGTGACCAGGAGTATCTAAAATATTGATTTTTTTATCTTTGTAAATAAAGGCAAGTACCGATGTGGCTACCGAAATCCCTCTTTGGCGTTCAATCTCCATAAAATCGGAAGTAGCTCCTTTTTTGATCTTATTGCTTTTTACAGCACCCGCTTCTTGAATAGCACCACCAAATAAAAGTAATTTTTCGGTAAGTGTTGTTTTTCCAGCATCGGGGTGTGATATAATTCCAAAAGTGCGTCTCCTTTCAATTTCTTTGATAAAACTCATGTGTGAAAAATTTTTGCAAAAGTAACTATTTTGGAGAATTTTCTGTTAATACTACATTATAAATGTTGTGAAATACTTATGAATTGTTATTTTTGTCGATTACAATTAGAAATGCATCATATTATGAGAATTACACGTTTATTTATTTTTATTTTTATTCTTGTTCAATCAGCTGTTTTAGCTCAAACGAAAGACGTTTTATTTACGATAGATAATCATAATTACTACACCGATGAATTTGTAAGGGTTTACAATAAAAATTTAGATTTAGTAAAAGATGATTCGCAAAAAAATCTCGATAATTATTTAGAATTATTTATTGGCTATAAACTAAAAGTAGAAAAAGCAAATAAAATTGGATTACAAAATAGTGTTAATTATCAAAACGAATTAAAGTCGTATCGAACTCAGCTTTCAAAAAATTATCTAAGTGATTCTAAAGTAACGAATGAATTAGTTCAAGAAGCCTATGACCGAATGAAGCAAGAAATTAGAGCTTCACATATTTTAGTTTTAATTGATGAAAGTGCCTCTCCAGAAGATACTTTAAAAGCATATCAGAAAATAGTCGACATAAAAAAACGCATTGATTCAGGAGAAGATTTTATAAAAGTAGCTCAACAATTTTCAGAAGATCCTTCGGTTAAAGAAAATAATGGTGATTTAGGTTATTTCTCGGCGTTTAGAATGGTTTATCCGTTTGAGAATGCCGCTTTTTCTACTCAAGTGGGGCAACTTTCAAAGCCTTTTCGCACCCGTTTTGGTTATCATCTTGTAAAAGTTGTTGATAAACGAATGAATAGAGGTGAAGTTTCGGTGGCTCATATTATGATTCTTAAACCGGCTAATCCTGAAATTAAAACTGAAGACAAGTCAAAACAAACTATTGAAGATATATATAAGAAAATTCAGCAAGGCGAATCATTTGAAAGTCTAGCACAACAATTTTCAGAAGATAAATCATCTGCTTCAAAAGGTGGAGTGTTACAGCGATTTGGTTCTGGCCAATTAAGTTCAGAAGAATTTGAAAGCGTGGCTTTTTCGCTTCAGAATAAAGATGAAATTTCACAACCTTTTCAATCACAATTTGGTTGGCATATTGTTAAATTAATCGATAAGCATCCACTTCAGTCTTTGGCCGAAATGAAATCAGATTTAGAAGATAAAGTTAGAAAAGATGAACGTTCTTTATTAATAACCAATTCTTTAGCTAAAAAACTCAGAGTTAAATATTCCTTTTCTAAGGATCAAAAAATGATTTCAGCCGTAAAAAAAGTGATTAATGATGATTTTTATGCACAAACATGGGAAGTGCCTTCTGCAAATAAAGAATTTCAAGATGCAATTTTAGTAATTAATAAATCGAAGAAAATTGCTGCACTACAATTTTTAAATTTTGTGTATAACCAACAAAAATCAAAAATAAAGACAAAACCGGTAGTAAAATTGGTAGACGAATTATTTGAAAAATTTATTGATGAACAACTTACAGCTTACTACAATGAAAATTTAGAGAATGAATTTCCTGAATTTAAACATGTTATGGATGAGTATAGAGATGGTTTGTTGTTGTTTGATTTAATGGATAAAGAAATATGGACAAGAGCAAAAACAGATACAACAGGTATTTTTACTTATTTCAAAAATAATCAAATAAACTATCAATGGAAAAAACGATTTGAAGTAGATATTTTTTCTTCAACTGATAAATCGATTATTGAAAAAACCCAACAATTTTTGAATAAAGGTAAATCTTTAGACTTTATTAAAGAAAAATTAAACAAAGACGGCAAAGTAAATGTAATGGTAAAATCGGGTCTTTTTGAAGAAGAATATGATATTTTATCGTACTATCCAAATGCTTCAAAAGGAGTTACTTCTATTGTTTCAAAAGATAATTACTATTTTGTTGTAAATATAAAAGAAGTTAAAGAAGCTGGAGATAAAGATTTTCAGGATTGTAAAGGGAAAGTAATTAGCGATTACCAACAGTTTCTAGAGAGTAATTGGGTAAACGAATTGCGAAAAGAGTTTGAAGTTAAGGTCAATCAGGATGTGTTTAATAAAGTAAAGCAGCAATTGAATCAATAATATGAAGTTTTTGATCCAACTTTTTTTAGTGGCTATGCTAGTTTCTTCGTGCGATTATTTCAAAGCACCAAAAGAGCCTAAAGCAATTGCACGCGTTGGAAAAGAATATTTGTATCAAGATGATATTTTAGATTTGGTCCCAAAAGGAACTTCTAAAAATGATAGTATTGCAATTGTAAAATCATTTATAGACCGATGGGCAACTCAACAATTATTATTTGAAGCTTCTGAGCGCAATTTAAGTAATGAAAAAGTGGCTTCATTTAA
>CAISYO010000127.1 GCA_903889745.1 uncultured Bacteroidota bacterium
AGCTGATAAAGTTATTGTTGAAAACAACAATGCTCAGATGAAGCTTAAAGTCAATGGAAAAGATTTTATAGTCAATGGAATGAACTGGGATTATTTTCCAATAGGAACTAATTATTCTTATAGTTTATGGAATCAACCAGAAGATTTTATTAAAAAAGCGTTGGATGATGAAATGGGATTGTTAAAAAATATGGGGGTTAATACAATTCGTGTTTACTCAGGAATCCCAAAACAATGGATAGAATATATTCATGATAATTTTGGCATTTATACGATGCTTAATCATTCTTTTGGAAGATATGGTTTAACTATAGATGGTGTTTGGAAACCAAATACTGAATATTCAGATGCTAAAACAAAAGCACTTTTATTGAAAGAAGTTACACAAATGGCTTCAGATTATAAAGATACAAGAGGTCTGCTTTTATTCTTATTGGGTAACGAAAATAATTATGGTTTGTTTTGGGATGGTGCTGAAACAGAAAATATTCCCGTTAAGGATCGCAAATCAACAATACGAGCTCGTGCAATGTATAAATTGTTCAATGAAGCGGTCGTAAAAATGAAAGCGATTGATGCAAACCATCCGATGGCTATTTGTAATGGTGATTTATTGTTTTTAGACATTGTTAACGACGAGTGTAAGGATGTAGATATTTATGGAACTAATGTGTATAGAGGTGCCTCTTTTGGTGATTTATTTGATCGCGTTAAAAAAGAATATGGAAAACCTGTTTTATTTACTGAGTTTGGTTCTGATGCTTTTAATGTTTTATCTAATAGTGAAGATCAAAATGCACAAGCTTTTTATTTGAAAAGTAATTGGAAAGAAATATATGAGAATGTTTCAGGAGCTGGTAAATCAGGTATCGCAATTGGTGGTTTTACATTTCAATTTAGTGATGGATGGTGGAAATTTGGACAAACTTCAGGTTTAGACATTCATGATTCTAATGCTTCTTGGTCAAACGGTGGTTATCAAAAAGATTACACCGAAGGACAAAATAATATGAACGAAGAATGGTTCGGTATTTGTGCCAAAGGGCCTGTAGATGCAATTGGTCATTACCAATTGTATCCAAGAGCAGCATATTATGTGTTAAAAGAAATTCATAAGTTTAATCCATATGCTTCAAGTGAAAACAGTAATGGAGTTAAAACACATTTTGAGACTGCAAATATTATGGACGCTGCTTTAAGAGCACGTGCTGATAAAGCTGCTTTATCTGGAAATGAAGGAGACGTTATTCGATTAAGTAATCTTAGAGCCGAATTCACAACTTTTAATACTGGAGGAAGTTTACTAACAACACCTAATGTAGATGATCCAGAAACGAATAAATATCCAAATAAAGTTGGGTTTGACACAATGGAATCTTACTTTATAGGTGTGGAAGGTAATCCTTCTGCTAATATGAAAGCAAATGTTAATTTCAACATATTAGGTAATGTTGCAGAAAATCCAATTAATGAAATCTTTTACGAAAATAGAGGTAGAGCTCAAACGTTATTATCTAATGATGGTGAGGTATATACAAATGATGTAAACAGAGTTCAAATTTACAATGCCTCTTACAAATGGACGGCTAAAGATTTTGAAATCAGAGGATTTTATAGAACTGGTCACTACCATTGGGGGTATGAAGGCGATTTCTTCGGATTGTATCCTGAAGCAAATTATGGTCAAAATTTAGACATCTATAATGGTGTAACTTCTGGTTTTGAAATTGATGGTAGAGGTAGTTTAAACGGATTAAAAGCGGCTTTTGGACCTCAATTATGGTGGGGAGCTAACCCGGCTTTTTTATTAAAGTATTCTAAAACTTTCGGAAATGCAACTGCAACAGTGGTTTATCATGAAGACGTTTCAGCAGCAGCGCCAGCTGTAACCTCTATATTTATTCCACAACCAAAGACTCGGCGTGCTACATTTCACCTTAAATTTAAAGACCAATTCTTCGGAATTGAATATGGTGGTATTTGGGGGGGACAACCGTTAAATGGAAGAGAATATCAGATTGCAAAAGAAATCACACCAAATAATTATGACATATATAATCGCAAAGTTCAAACATACGATAATTGGGGAGCTAAGACAAAGCTAACATTTTCTAGAGGTAGGTTCAATGTTTACACTCAAGGTGCAATTTATGGTTTAGTAGCTAATCCTGGTGGTGATTATACTCAAACTTTTACAGGATGGCGATTAAAAGAAAGTGGAAGTGGTAATCAAATGAACTTTTTAGCTGGTTTTACTTACAACATTAATTCCAATTTGCAAATTGCGCCTAATTTCTTATGGCAAAAACCTTTAGTTGATGCTATGCCAAATGGAGTTAATGCTCCTGGAAGATTAAGAAATATTCTAGATGATCCATTTATTGTAAGATCAAATCGTGAAACCACAGGTGGGGAATTATTATTAACCTATGATCCAACTCCAGGAACTTGGATGTATGAATGGAATAATGATTTATTAGAAGATGCAAAATTTGCTTTTAGTACAGGTTTTGTTTACCGTCATTTACCTACAACAATGGATGCGGCCATAGGTTTCTTAGAGAATAGAACGCCTTTTGCTTTTCAAAAATCGGCACCTGCACAAGATTTATGGGAATCAAATACACGAATTGTATCTAAATTGACTTCAAATTTAGGTATTATTGCTAATTTATATTTTGGAAATGGACAAGCTAATGGCGATTCTGAAAGAACCATTAACAGAATGGGAGGCGATTTACGTATGATATATAACAAAGTAAAAGTTGTTTCATCTTTAAAATTAAATGATTGGGGTCCATACGATTACCACAAAGATTTTAACTTAACGTTTCCGGTGCAAAGTGCAATCGATATTTCAACTTCTTTAGGAAAGCCAAATTGGTTCATTTTACCGGATACAAGAATAGGTATAATGGGTATTTGGAGAGCATTAGATCAATATTCTCCTAGATATTCACCTACTTATGTTCCTGCTGATACCTATCCTGCAGTTCCAGAATTAAGCCCTGTAGGTTATGGCAATGGTTCTGAGTGGGAAATTAGAACATACATTCATATAAATATTGGTAAATAATTTAAAAAAATTTAAAATGAAAAATAGAAAAATTAATTACTTTAGAAATACTCTCCTTTTAGGATTGGTTTTGTTAACCAGTGTTAATTGTGATAGAGATATGTTAGATGAAACACTAGCAACATATCCAAAAACCGCGGAAATATTTACAGATACCCCAGTAGCAATGGGTTCCGATTTTTATTTTCCTTACGGAGGTTCTAAAGCTTCTGCTTGGTCAATAGATACACAAGAGCGTTTCAGAGGAACTGCATCTATGCGTTTTGATGTTCCAAACGATAATGATCCAGAAGGAAATTATGCAGGTGCTATATTTAGAGTAGATGGTGCGGGAAGAAATTTGACAGATTATGATGCATTAACCTTTTATGCTAAAGCTTCGCAAGGTGTTACGATAAGTGAATTTGGTTTTGGGGAAGACTTTTATCCAAATAAATACATGACAACAATGACAAACGTTAGCGTTGGTACTGCTTGGACAAAATATATTATTCCAATACCTGATGCTTCTAAATTAGTACAAGAAAAAGGTATGTTTAGATATGCTGCGGGTACTCAAGGAACTAATGGAAGAGGTTATACGTTATGGATTGATGATTTGAAATTTGAAAAATTAGGAACAATTCTACCTTTACAGGCTTCAATAATGAATGGTTCAAATGTTACTAGAACTACTTTTGTGGGTGTTGAAACACCAATTACGGGTGTTATAACTACATTTAATATGCCAAATGGTGTTAATCAGTCGGTTACTATTAGTCCTGGATATTTAAATTTTACCTCTTCAAATCCATCTGTCGCTACGGTTAATGACGCTGGAGTTGTTACTCCAATTGCAGCAGGTGCAGCAATAATAACAGCTACATTTAACAATCAACCAGCAACAGGAAGTTTAACAATTAATTGCTCGGGTAGTTTTTCTCATGCGCCTCGACCAACACTTAACCCTGCTAACGTAATTTCAATTTTTTCAGATGCTTACTCTAATGTTCCTGTGAGTTACTATAACGGTTATTGGGCCCCTTGGCAAACCACACAATCTAATGATTTTGCGGTTTTAGGTGATAATGTTTTAAATTATACAAACTTCAATTTTGTGGGTATAGAATTTAGTAATCCTACAGTAGATGCAACTTCAATGACGCATCTTCATTTTGATGTTTATATTCCTGGTTCTGTTGCGCCAGGTAGACGATTAGAATTAAGATTGACTGATTTTGGAGCCAATGGAGTATATGGAGTAGATGATTCACAAAGTCTACCTTATGTAGTATCAAATAATTTAGTTTCGCAGAGTTGGATGTCTTTTGAAATTCCATTATCACAACAAACAGGTCTTAATAGTAGATCGCATTTAGCTCAAATAATACTTTTAGGTGGTGATAACTCATCATTATATGTAGATAATATATATTTTCATAATTAAAAATAAAACAAAATGGTTTTGATAAAAAATAAGATAAGTTTAATCACGTTACTTTTAGTTAGTTGTTTTTTGAATAGTTGTTCAACAGATGAAAAACAAACAGTTGTTACAAAAACGCAATTGGTAATGAGTGATGAGTTTAATGAAGATGGTGCCCCAAATCCAAGTTTATGGAATTATGACATTGGAACGGGTTCAAACGGTTGGGGAAATAATGAATTGCAATATTATACAAATCGTGCGTCAAATATTAAAGTTGAAAACGGAATGTTGCATATTACAGCCAGAAATGAACAATATATGGGAAAATCCTATACATCTGCCCGTATTTTAACAAAAGGTAAATACGATACAAAATATGGAAGAATTGAGGCTCGTATTAAATTACCTAGAGGTAAAGGGATTTGGCCTGCTTTTTGGATGTTAGGAAGTAATATTGAAACAGCTATCGAAATACCAGACAATCCTAATACGGTTGCTTGGCCAACATGTGGTGAAATTGATATCATGGAGTATTTAGGTAATAAACCAACTGAATTTTTTGGTACCGTTCATGGACCTGGATATTCTGGTGGAGCTTCTATCGGTAAAACATATACATTACCAAATAGCAGATTTGATACTGATTTTCATGTTTTTGGAATAGAATGGGATGAAAATTATATTAATTTTTATGTAGACGATAAATTGTACAACCAAATTACTCCTGAAGATGTTCCAGGTGAGTGGGTTTTCAATCAACCCTTTTACATTATATTAAATGTTGCAGTTGGAGGTAATTTACCAGGCTCACCTGATAGTCAAACTCCATTTCCACAAACAATGTTAGTTGATTATATTAGAGTATATCAGTAAAAAAACATCGGTAATTATTACACTTCAATTTTTTTAATTGAGGTATATAAAATTTTATAATGACATATAATAACATAAAATTAGGTATTGCATTTTTTGTTTTTGCCCTATTTTCTTGCAGTTCAAATAAAAAAATAATTGTTTCTGAAAAACGCTCTGAGATAGATCAAAAAGTAGATTCGATTATGGATTTGATGACTCTAGATGAAAAAATAGGTCAATTAAATCAATACAATGGTTTTTGGGACATCACAGGACCAGTGCCAAAAGAAGGTCATGCGGCAAAAAAATATGATGACCTAAGAAAAGGACTTGTAGGTTCCATGCTCAATGTAAAAGGGGTTAAAGATGTTAAAGCTTTACAAAAAATTGCTGTTGAGCAAACACGTTTGGGTATTCCTTTATTGTTTGGTTTTGATGTAATTCATGGCTACAAAACAATTAGTCCTATTCCTCTAGCTGAAGCGGCAAGTTGGGATCTTCAAGCCATACAAAAATCAGCTGAAATTGCTGCGGAAGAAGCTGCAGCTGTAGGAATTAACTGGACATTTGCTCCCATGGTTGATATCTCAAGAGATGCACGTTGGGGTAGAGTTATGGAAGGTGCTGGGGAAGACCCTTATCTCGGAAGTTTAATTGCAAAAGCTAGAATTCAAGGTTTTCAAGGTAATTTATCAAACAAGAATATTATTGCTTGTGCTAAACATTTTGCAGGGTATGGTTTCGCCGAATCTGGACGCGATTATAATACTGTTTTTGTGAGTGATGATGTCTTGCATAATAGCATTTTACCGCCCTTTAAAGCATCGGTTGATGCTGGAGTTAAAACATTCATGAATTCGTTTAACGATCTAAATGGAATTCCTGCTACAGGAAATTCTTTACTACAACGATCTATTTTAAAAGGAAATTGGAATTTTGAAGGTTTTGTTGTTTCTGATTGGGGTTCGATTAACGAAATGATTCCTCACGGTTACGCAAAAGATAGTAAACATGCCGCTGAAATTGCAATTAATGCTGGTTCAGATATGGATATGGAATCCTATGCTTATATCGATCATTTAAAAACTTTAGTTAACGAAAATAAAGTTGATATTGCTAAGATAAATGATGCTGTAAAACGAATTTTAAAAGTAAAATTTGAATTAGGATTGTTTGATAATCCTTATAAATATTGTGATGAAGCTGTTGAAAAAGCTACAGTTGGAAAATCAGAATTTCATGAAGGTGTTTTAGATATTGCTAAAAAATCAATTGTTTTATTAAAAAATGAAAATCAAATACTTCCGTTAAAAAAATCGGGACAAAAAATTGCTTTAATTGGCGCATTAGCTGATGATAAAACAAGCCCTTTAGGAAGTTGGAGAATTGGTGCTGATGACAATACAGCAATTTCGGTAATGGAAGGAATGAAAAACTATCCAAATAATGAATTGACTTATGCTAAAGGTGCAGATGTTGCAATTGGTAGAATCCAATTTATGTGGGAAACGAAGATAAATACTACTGATAAGTCTGGATTTGATGAAGCCATTCAAACCGCAAAAAAGGCTGATGTTGTAGTGATGGTTTTAGGTGAACATGGTTTACAATCAGGAGAGGGAAGAAGTCGAACAGATATTGGATTACCCGGTGTTCAGCAAGATTTATTAGAGGCAGTTTATAAAGTAAATCCAAATATAGTTTTAGTACTTACGAATGGAAGACCACTTGCTTTACCATGGGCTGCTGAACATATTCCGGCAATTGTTGAAGGTTGGCATTTAGGAACCCAAAGCGGAAACGCAATTGCGCAAGTGCTGTATGGTGATTATAATCCAAGTGGTAAATTACCAATGACATTTCCTAGGCATGTAGGACAATTGCCTATATATTACAATCATAAAAACACAGGAAGACCTACGATGAATGAACCTGAAATTGTTTTTTGGTCGCATTATATTGACGAGAAAAATACTCCTTTATATGCGTTCGGACATGGTTTAAGTTATTCCAAGTTTGAGTATTCAAATTTAAAATTGTCAAGTAATTCCTTTTCAGCAAATGAAACTATTTTAGTACAAGTTGAATTAAAAAATAATAGTGCTGTTGAAGGCAAAGAAGTGGTTCAATTATATATTCGTGATATGGTTGGATCCTACACAAGACCGGTTAAAGAACTCAAAGGATTTGAAATGGTTACGTTAAAGCCCTATGAATCAAAGGTAGTTTCTTTTACAGTTGATGCTAAAATGTTAGCTTTTTATACTGCAAACAATGTTTGGGAAGCAGAATCAGGAAATTTTAAAATATTTGTCGGCGGTAGTTCTGATAATACTTTGGAATCTGAACTAATTTTTAATAAATAATTTAAAATGTTAAAATATACTTTTTCAAAGATTTCCTTTGCATTCTTTTTATTTTTGAATTTTTCATATGCTCAAGTAGATGTAGTATATTCTGATTTAGTTTGGTCTGATGAGTTTGATTCAAACGGTATTACTCCTATAAATGCAACAAAATGGCACCATCAAACCCAAATTCCAGCGGGTGGTAATTGGTATAATAATGAGCAACAACACTATACCAACTTTTTATCTAATTCTTTTGTAGAAAATGGAGTGTTAAAAATTGTTGCAAAAAGAGAAGTTTTAAATAACCAGGGTGTAACAAAGCAGTTCACCTCAGCTCGTTTAAACTCAAAATTTGCCTTTACTTATGGGAGAGTTGATATACGGGCTAAAGTACCAACTAATCAAGGTACTTGGCCAGCACTTTGGCTTTTAGGAAAAAACATAACAGAACCTGGTGGATTTTTTGCAGCAACTCATGGCACAACACCATGGCCAGCATGTGGAGAAATTGATATTATGGAACATGGGATAACGCCATCTCAACCTGCGGGTTATGTTCAAAGTGCACTACATACACCTTCATCATCTGGCGCTACAATAAATCATGGTGGTACAATTGCGAATAACCTTGGTAATAGTTTTCATGTATATTCAATGAATTGGTCTCCTTTTCAAATTACGTTTTTATTAGACGGAGTTCCATTTTATACTTATAATCCTTCGGTTAAAAACGCATCAACATGGCCTTTTACTGCTGATCAATATTTGTTGCTTAACATAGCTATGGGTGGTGTTGCAGGTAATATACCAAGTAATTTTAATCAGGCTACTATGGAAATTGATTATGTTAGGGTGTATCAAAATGTGCAAGTTGATACGCAGATTCCTACAAATTTTACGGCAACCATTGGAGCCGTGACAAGCTCATCCATTGAGCTTTTATTAAACTCTAATGATAATTCAGGTTCTGTTGTATACGGAGTAACTTACGGCTCAAATTCTACTTCAGCAGCTGGAACTTCAGGCGTTCAAAAGTCTTTGGTTATATCAGGACTAAACCCAACCACAAATTATTCATTTTCAGTAAGCGCTAGTGATTTAGCGGGAAATAACGCAGCAAATAATTCAATTACTTTAAATGCTACTACTTTGGGTGTAATTGGTTGTAACGGAACCAGCTCTGCTGCGCAACAAGGTTCTTTTAATACGGGTTATAATTATGCTTTTGAAACTATTGGCACTACTAATGTTAAGGTTACTTTTGAATTATTAGATACTGATAAGATAGGATTAGTTGCTTATTTATGGAGACAATCACCTTTTTCAGAAGTTCAAATGACCAATGTTTCTGGTCGAACTTTTTCATATACGTTAACGGGTCAAACACCTGGTTCTACCATTAGTTATGCAGTTAAATTTGCTTATGCGAACGGAATGTCGGTTACACAGTATTTTCAATATGTAGTAGGTAATAATTGTAATTTAGGATTAAACGAAATTACGAATAACAACAAAATTAAATTCAAAAATCCAGCTCATTTAAATCTTGAGTTTGATCAAAATATAAAAATCAATAATTTGAAAATCTATTCATTACTAGGTCAAAAAATGATGGATGTAGATAATTGTTCTACTTTAGTTGATATTTCAAATTTAACTAAAGGAGTTTATTTAATGATAATTTCAGTTGAAGACCAGATTTATAAAGAGAAATTAGTTATTGATTAGCGTTGATTTCTAACTTTCTTATATTAAATATGTTAAAATTTTAAATAGAATTTGTTTAATAACAAAATTTTATGTTAAATTTGGTTCAATTAATCTTTTAAAACAAAATTGCCTATAATAAACAATTACTTTTTACAGAATCCCTAATCTTAATTAACTAAAAGGTATTGTTATGGCTAATCTTGTATTTCCTGATGCGATCTTAGTAAAGAACTACATAAGCGGAGATGAATCTGCTTTGACTTCTTTGATCGAAAGACATCAATCTAAAATCTACGGTTTTATATATTCAAAAGTGAATGATAGAGATTTATCTGATGATATTTTTCAAGACACATTTATCAAAGTTATTAATACACTTAAAACAAAATCCTATAACGAGGAAGGTAAATTTTTGCCATGGGTTATGCGTATAGCTCATAATTTGGTGGTGGATCATTATCGCAAATCAAACAAAATGCCATTTAATCGAGAAACCGAAGAATATTCTATTTTCAATTATATGAGTGATAATGCACCTACAATTGAAAGTAAAATGATTACGGAGCAAGTTGAAGCAGATTTAACGCGCTTGTTAGATGAATTACCAGAAGATCAAAAAGAAGTGTTGGTAATGAGAATGTACCAAGATTTGAGCTTCAAAGAAATTTCCGAATTAACAGGTGTTAGTATCAATACTGCACTAGGAAGAATGAGATATGCGGTCATAAATTTGAGAAAAATAATTGAAAAAAATCAAATTATTTTAACTAATTAATACTAAATCAAAACTTTTGTCGTTATTACAATATATATTAAATTGTAATAAATGGCAAAACTTTACACTAAGAAAAAATTTGCTGTTGAAAATTTGAAACCTAAAAAAGAAACAATTTCTTTTATACTTAATTATTCAAAAGCTTTAAGTAT